>JABUTQ010000214.1 GCA_021443605.1 Bacteroidales bacterium
TTTCGATATCTACCATCTCAACCGTTTCGCAATCTCTGGAATAGATATAGAACTGCTTGTCATTGAAGCAGATAATGTCTTCGGCCAAGACATTGGGAAACATTTCGCCCGCCATACCGGAGGACGACAGGCAATCCAAACGCATCAATATGGTACCTGACTGAGCCGCAGCGCAAACGACAGAAAGCGCTGAAATTAAAATAGTTGTAAAAAATCTCATCCCTACGAACCTCCCCTTCGTAATTAGTATGTTATTTGAAACTGCTGCCGCCGACGAACTCTCTGAGCAGAGATGTAGGCGGAATCTCCTTGTCGCTGACAGGGAGAAAATAGTGTATGAATTTCAGAAGCCTGTGTGCTTCGCTAAACTCAGCGCAATTGGCCGGAATAGAGGACAATATGCTCTCTGCATGATTTCGGAGCACTGCAAATTCTATCAGATATGCGGAGTTGAACATCATATCCGCGTTTTCCTGATAAGGAAGAATCCATTTCTTTTCGGCCTCACACACGCTTTGCCACTGGCTGATGGTCTGCACAGCCGTGAACGCCCCTTTTTTGTAATCTCGTATAATCCTGCGCAAGAGACGATTGTCACTTGTGGGGATAGTGTTGTGATTGTCCAAAGAAGTGCACGTGAGGGTGTTGATGAATATCTTGCAGTAAGCGCTTTGAGGCACTTTCGGTATCAAATTTGGATTAAGGGCGTGTATGCCTTCTATAAGCAGTACGGAACCACGGGTGAGTTTCAGAGACCTCTTTCCATATTCCCTGAGCCCTGTAACAAAGTTATACACAGGCACATCCACCTTTTCTCCCGCCAACAGTTTGAGTACATCCTTTTCCAAAAGTGAATGCTCCACGGTTTCAAAATTGTCGAAGTCGTAGCGACCATCCGGAAGCAGCGGAGTATCGACACGGTTTACGAAATAATCGTCTGTGGAGATGGTGACAGGATAAAGGCCGCAAGCCATAAGCTGAACCGACAGACGCTTGCAGAAAGTGGTTTTACCACTGCTGCTCGGCCCTGTGACGAGCACCGCCCGAAGAGGATTGTCGTTTCTGTGATATCGCCGCTCAATCTCTTCTGCAATCTGCACTATCTTCTTTTCCTGCAGAGCCTCAGCCACTTGGATAAGCTCGCTGGCACGGCCATCCTTGATGGCTTGGTTGACGTCTCCTACATTGCTGAGCCCCATAATGATATTCCAACGAAGATTTTCAGTGAACATATTGAACGTCTTGGGCTGATCAAAAAACGGGGCCACGACATTTGGATTTTTGGTATCGGGAACTTGGAGGAGAATCCCTTCGTGATAAAGATGCAACCCCCAGACTTTCAGATAACCGGCAGAGGGAACGAGCCGCCCGTAGTAGTAATCGGGTGTATCGCCGAGTGTGTAATAATCGGTATAGACCTCACCACTGGTGCCGAGCAGCTTTACTTTGTCGTCCATACCCCTGTCCTTGAAAATCCTCACAGCCTCTTCCATCTGGACATTAAATCTGTGGAAAATGATATCCTTTGAAACGATTTCCCTCATCCTTTTTGAGATGGAATCCATATCTCGTTTGGAAACCTTTTTCTTGTCTGCCTTTTTGAAATTGCAATAGAAGCCGTTGGAGATGGGATGTTCGATATAAATTCTTATCCCGGGGATTACGTCGCGGGCAGCCTTGCACAAAAGGAAGAACAATGACCTGCAATAAACCCTGAAGCCGCTGGAATCCCTAACATCCACAAACTCAACGTCTTTATTGTTATAAACACGATATTTGAGCCCCTGTGAGACATTATTTACCTTTGCCGAAACGATTTGGTAAGGCTTTTCAAATTCAAATTCGGAAAGGATATCGAGAAGAGAAGACCCTTCGGGAAAACTTTTTGCGGTGGAGGTGTTTTTGCAGTAAATCTGTATCATTTTAATCCCATTTGCCCGCGAAGGTAAGAAGAATTTATTACTATATTTGCAGCAAATAACATCGAAAGTAAAATTCTTTGAAATTATGATATATCAAGACCAATTCTATATAGCCCACAGCGAAAACGGGGCTATATGCCTCAACCCGAAAATGGCCAACAGGCACGGACTTATCGCCGGTGCCACAGGAACAGGAAAAACGGTATCCCTCCAAGTGCTGGCGGAAACATTCTCCCAGGCCGGAGTTCCTTGCTTTATGGCAGATATGAAAGGAGACCTTTCCGGTATCAGCCAAAAAGGGGCAATGAGTGGATTCATTGAGAAGAGAATCAAGGAGTTCGGCATCGAAAATCCACAATTTGAAGGGTGTCCGAGCCGTTTCTTTGATGTATTTGGAGAGCAAGGGCACACTTTGCGCACCACAATTTCGGCGATGGGTCCGGAACTCCTTTCCCGCATCTTTGAACTGAACGAGACACAAAGCGGAGTGCTGAATATTGTCTTCAGGATTGCGGACGACAACGATTTGCTGTTGATAGACATAAAGGATTTGAGGCTTATGCTCGATTTCGTGAGCAAGACCGCATCTGAATATACTACAACCTACGGAAATATCTCATCTGCCAGCATCGGGGCAATACAGCGGGCTCTCTTGCGCCTTGAAGACCAGGGAGCCGACAAATTCTTCGGAGAGCCCTCTTTCAATGTGATGGACCTCATTGCCACCGAAAACGGCAAAGGGGTGATGAATATTCTTGCCGCCGACAAACTGATGCTCCAGCCGAAGCTCTATTCTACTATGCTGTTGTGGCTCCTCACAGAATTATACACCACATTGCCGGAAGTGGGCGATCTTGAAAAGCCCAAGCTGGTATTTTTCTTCGATGAGGCCCACACTCTGTTTACAGATACTCCCAAAGCATTGAAAACCAAGATAGAACAGATTATCAGGCTTGTCCGTTCAAAGGGCGTTGGAATCTATTTTGTAACACAGTCGCCATCAGATATTCCGGACGAGATTCTCGGCCAGCTCGGAAACCGCATCCAGCATGCCCTCCGCGCATTTACACCGAAGGACCAGAAGGCAGTGAAGGCAGCGGCAGATACTTTCCGTGCAAATCCTTCGTTCAATACCGCTGATGCAATAATGGAACTCTCTACAGGTGAGGCGCTTGTATCGTTTTTGGATGTAAAGGGAGCACCTTCGGTAGTAGAGCGCGCAAAGATTCTGTTCCCTTTGAGCCAGATTGGGGCAATCTCTGCCGGCCAGCGTTTGGACATCAATAATTCCGCCCCCACCCATATCAAGAACTACGACAGTTATTTTGATAGGGAAAGTGCCTACGAAGTGCTCTCAAGGCAATACGAAGAGGCAGAAGTTGCAGCACAGGCTCAGCTTGAACAAGCCCAGAAAGAGCAGGAAGAGCTTGAAAGACAGAAAGAAGAGGCGGCTTTGGAGAAACAGCGTGCAAAAGAGACCAAGAAAACTTCGGGGTCATCATCGTCAATCAAGCGCACAATTTTCGGAACGATGATTGGTGCGGCAGCCACAAGTTTTGCCAGAAGCCTTGCGACACAGGCGGCAAAATCAATTACGGGAGGCTCTACAAAATCTTCCGGAACGAGCAGCTCGGGAATAGGTAAAAAGATTCTCAAGACTGCGACAAACACCGCTACCACCACCGTCACCCGCAAAATCACGAACGATATCCTAAAGAGCATATTGAAATAGCTCTGATAAAAGAATTCGTCATTCTGAGCGACAGCGAAGAATCTCTTTGAATCGCGGAGATCCTTCACTTCGTTCAGGATGACGAATGCTTTTTACAATTAACAGATATTCAATTATTTCAGTCGGATTCCGTCTAAGCAGAAATACGGCGGAGTCATCATTTTGCCATTAGCATCGACATCTGTGGATTCCATTCTGAAAACCACTTTATCAACAGCTCCCAGAGGCGAGAGATCCCACGGCGCCCAGAAAGCCTGCACAAGATTCCATGTGTCATACGGTGCCGGTGCACTTCCGGTGAGGGTGGCAATATAATATTCACACTTTGCAGTCTCTTTGCCATTGTTGTATCCGACTGCAATCAGCTTGATGTATTCGGGGGCATTGTCAATCCCTTTCTCACTCTTCGCCTGTGTCCTCAGACTGCTGAGGCTGATGTAATCGTTTCCGTTTCTAAATCCGTAATAATCAGGTAATGAGAAATATCCATACATACTTACAGCCGTATTGGGGATGAACGGATTCCTCGTATAGGCATTCGCTCCTGAAGCATCCTTCTCTTCATAGCTGTAGGTGTTTTTGTTGAAATATGAAGAATAATGCGAGCCGTAAGTATATAAGAGATAATTGTAAGTGGTGTTGGCCACGAGGATATGTTCCACGATTCTCGGCTTGTCGATTGTGAAATAGGCTTCGTCTCCATCAACCCTTACAACTGTGAAAGTCTTGAGCTGATTTGGATACGTGCCTGATGCAACGGAGAATATACACGAATCTACCGCTGCTTTTGTCTGGATTCCCGTAGGAGTGGCATAGCCGTGGGGGCGGCTCAATCCCCAGGGGAACGACCTCCAGTTCTTGCTTGAGAGGGCAAAACCGGTGTGTGTACCGTCTGGATTTTTCTTTACGTTGAAGGTAATCTCCCCTTCCTTGTAAGCGCGCGCCTTGAAGGGCGAATCGGGAATCAAATATGTAAATTCGGGCACATCGATGTCTATCGAGTTCTCTTCTTTATTGAATGTCACATCGTTAGCAAAATCTATCAATGGCGTTTTTATCTCGTCGGAGCAGGCAGAACAAATGATTGCTGCTCCCAAAACAAATGTCGTATAAATTTTTTTCATATTCTCCTCAGTTTAATTTTGTCCGGGGTTTTGTGACTCGCTGTTCAATGCCCTGTTGTTTATCATTTCGTCATTGGGGATAGCCCACTGAAGCCTTGTCTTATCGTAAGAGATGCCATCGGTCTCCTTTGCGAGCTCTATGTAGTATTTCCCATCTTTCTGGAAACGGATGGAAGCAAAGAATTCAGAACCGTTTTCAAGGATTAGTTCATTGACATACTCCTTGAAAATCAGCTCCATAAGTTCGTCTTTGTCTTTCGGGGCGAGAGTGGGGAGCACGGGATTTGTCCTCTTGGAACGCATCGTGTTTATCGGGGCTATGGCGTCGCTCACGGATGCACCGGTTCTTGCGCGAAGCTCAGCCTGCATAATGTAGAGTTCGGGGATTCGCATATAATATACGGCATATTTTTCATCCACGGGAGACAATTTTCCGGCGTAACGTCCTTTCCTGTAGATTTTTGTCCAAGTCCAGGAATATGAATCGTCCCAGGTTTCGGCATTTCTCGCCTTGCCTGTGGCAATGAAGAATCTGGGATCGGCCTTAATCCAGTCGAGGCCATAACTTACACCGCAAACTGCATCTTCGTGAGGAACTTCCACCCCATTTTGAAGACATTTTGTTGCAGCATTGTAGGATAATCCGTATTCACACCAGTATCCTGCATTTGTCGTGCGGCTTGAATTGTCTTCAAGGTATCGCACAAAGATGTTTTCTTTTGAGTCCCAGGAGTTTTCAAAAAGTTGAGCCATATCCGCCTCCATTTTCAGTGATGCCGGGAGGGTGGAAATCACATCGTCTATGAGAGTTTTTGCATCTCTCAAATCTTGATCAGAATTTCTCATTGATCCCCTTATCAGAAGCAGTTTTGCCTTGTATGCCTTTGCAAACACTTTGCTCACCTTGCGCGGAGTCTCGAATTTGTCTGACATATTCTCGATTGCAAAGTCCAGATCATCAAGGACATACTTCCAGCTCTCGCCGATAGTGGACCTTCCGATATGGATATTGTCGGCATCGGCAACCTTATCTCTGTAGATAATTCCGTAAGGGTCGGAATCGTCCATATACCAGCGGGAATAGTGGAAAAGGAGCAGCGAGTGCATATATCCTCTCAGGCAGCGGGCCTCCCCTATCAGCTCGTTTCTTGAAGTTGCCGTTGGGAATGAAGCATCCGGTACAGATGGTATGCCGTTGATTGCAAGATTGCAGGCATTGATGGCTGAATAAGCAGTTGACCAGATGGAAGTGTTGTTCCCGCTGGTCTGGGTGTATGTCAAATCATAGCTTCCCAGATTTTTCATAAAGCCCGATTTTCCGGCCAGGGACGTGTTGAGAGCCATATTTATATTATCTCCAATTACAAATCTCTGGTAGATGCCGTTGACTGACTGAACGGCATTGTTGTAATTTGTCATCGTGTTCTCAACTGCCCAGTTATGCTTGGGCAATTCATTCAGAAAGCCTTCACAAGATGAGAGCAGTGCCACTGAAACTATTATCAATAATATCTTTTTCATAATCTTATCTGAATGTTACTTTTACACCTAAATTCAATGTGATTGCAGACGGGTAAGTGCTGTTGTCAACGCCTTGGGTTGCCGTCATGCTTGTGGAGGTGCTGAAGTTTCCCTGAGGGTCGAAGCCGGGGTATCTTGTGAGAGTGAAGAG
>JABUTQ010000158.1 GCA_021443605.1 Bacteroidales bacterium
AAGTTCGCTCCGTTCACGCTCAAGGGAGACGAGACCGCCGTGCTTCAGATCTCATCATTCCCCTCTATCGACTATAACGGCACATTGTCTTATTTCGTAAACTATCCTTACGACTGCACCGAACAGCTTGCTGCAAAGGGACTTGCACTCGTATCAATCAGAGATATGCTCTCAGAGGAGAAGAAGGCCGAGTGCGATGCAGCCATCAAGGAGACAATTGCAAAACTCGTCTCACGCCAAGGCTCTGACGGAGGGTTCTGCTACTGGCCGGGTGGTTACACAAACGACTGGATTTCATCTATGGCGGGCGAATTCCTCGTAAGGGCAAAGAATGTCGGATTCGAGGTGCAGAAAGATATGCTCGATAATTGGAGCAAGTTCCAGAAGCGTCGTGCAGGGGTGTTCAGCGAAAAGACAAATGTTTATCTCGAGGATTTGGAGCAGGCATACAGACTCTATACTCTGGCTCTCAATTCGCAGACGGAATCCGGTGCAATGAACCGCTTGAAAGAGTCTCAATACACTTCTCCTCAAGCTAAATGGAGACTTGCCGCAGCATACGCGATTGCCGGCAAGAAGAATATCGCCAAAGAGATAATCGCTGACTTGCAGACAGAAGTTGCCGAGTATGCAGAAACCCGCCTGTTTGGTTCAGCATCAAGAGACAGGGCGATGTATCTTCAGACTCTTGCCTTGTCTGACGAACTCACAAAGGCAATGCCTTTGGCTGAGCAGGTTGCAGCATTTGTGGCTGAAAACGGTTATGACACACAAAATCTCGCATTCTCTGCAGTGGCTCTCTACGAGCTTGCACAGAAGATGAAGCCGGGTGACGTAACTGCCACTGTCACAAGCGGAAGCAACAAGTATGAGTGCAAGTCAGGCACTTCTTGGATGGAAATTGTGGCTCCCGATGCAGGGGAAATTGCAATCAAGAACAACGCCGCTTCGGGTATAATCTATGCTTCATATATGACCAAGGCCCGCGCAAGGGACAAGGCATTCAACACTGCCGCCAATAACGGCGTAAGCATCAACCTCGAGTTTGTGGACAAGAGCGGAAAGACCGTCAACTACACGTCACTCTCTCAGGGCACCGACTTCAAAGCCGTGATTACCGTGAAGAATCTCAGTCCCGTGACAGTTCAGAACAATATGGCACTTGTGTTCACTGCACCTTCCGGATGGGGCATCTTCAACGACAGGCTTCATAGTGACAGCACTCTTGAAGGTGTTGAATATCAGGATATAAGAGAGGATAAGGAACTCCTTTACTTCTCTCTTGGGGCAGGTCAGGCAAAGACTTTCACAATCAATCTTACCGCCAAATATCAGGGCGAATTTGTGCTGCCTGCAGTGATGTGTGAGAATATGTACGACAACAAGGTCAATGCTCATACCTACACGACTAAAGTGGCTGTTACCAAGTAGTCTGCTTTTTGCAGGCCTTATAGTTTGGCTGTTCATCGTGCCTCTGCACCTTTTCAGGGACATTCCCTGTTCAACGGTGGTGGAGGCACGGGACGGGCAGCTGATGGGGGCGAGGGTCGCTGATGACGGGCAGTGGCGGTTTCCCGCCGTAAGCGAAGTCCCGCAAAAGTATTCCCGCGCCGTTATCGAATTTGAAGACAGATATTTCAAATATCACCCCGGAGTAAATCCAATATCAATTGCAAAAGCGCTTGCCAGGAATATCCGCGCGGGGCATATCGTAAGCGGAGGAAGCACCATCACTATGCAGGTGATACGCCTTTCCCGCAGCCGGCAGCGCAAACTTTCCGAAAAAATAATAGAAGCGGTTCTGGCCATCCGGCTCGATTTACGATATTCCAAAGACGAGATATTGGCACTGTATGCTTCCTATGCCCCCTTTGGCGGGAATGTCGTGGGGATAGAGGCTGCCGCCTGGCGCTATTGGGGACATTCTGCCGATGACCTTTCGTGGGCGGAGGCGGCAACGCTCGCTGTGCTCCCGAATTCCCCCTCGATGATACACCTTTCCCGAAACAGAGATGCCCTCCTTGCAAAGCGCAACCGCTTGTTGCACAAGCTTCTTGATAGGGGAATAATAGATGAGACCACTTGCTCGCTCGCAGTGGAGGAGCCCCTTCCGTCTGAGGTGCAGCCGCTCCCCTCATACGCTCCGCATCTTGTTGAATATTACCACAGTACAGCTCACGGAAAGCGCACTCGCACAGCCATCGATCTCCCTCTCCAGATTCGTCTGGAAGACGTTATGAGAGTCTATAACGGACGATATTCGATGGAGGGAATTTCAGATATTGCATCCGTTGTGGTGGATGTTCCAACCGGAGACGTTATCGCATACGTTGGAAACGTGGGGTATGATAGCGGTCGGGAAGGGGCTCAGGTGGATATCGCGCGCTCACCGAGAAGCACGGGAAGTATTCTCAAGCCATTGCTCTATTGTGCTGTGCTTGAGGAGGGTGACATTTTGCCCTATACTCTTGTTCCGGATCTGCCTGTAAATCTTTCAGGGTTTTCTCCTCAAAACTACGACCACACTTTCAGTGGCGCTGTTTCTGCCGATGAGGCGCTGGCGCGAAGTCTCAACGTGCCATCGGTTCACCAGCTCCGCAAATATGGAGTGGAACGATTCAAATCTCTTCTGACAGAAGCGGGGATGACCACTCTCAACAGGAGTGCCGACAATTACGGCCTCTCGCTGATTCTCGGCGGCGCGGAGGGTAAGCTCCTTGAAATCACACAGATGTATGCTTCTTTGGGCTATGCAATGGTTCACGGCCCGTTTTCAAAGGAGAAGAACCGTTTGGATGGCAGCTTTCCGTTTCACGATAGGACGGCAATCTGGTACACCCTTGATGCGCTTAAAGAGGTAAATCGCCCGGATGAGCTTGATTATAAAGCAATTCCGTCTGTTGGAAAAATCGCTTGGAAGACAGGTACAAGTTTCGGTAGTCGTGATGCGTGGGCTGTTGGTGTCACTCCCGGCTATGCCGTGGGGGTGTGGGTTGGAAATGCCGACGGGAGCGGCAATCCCCTCATTCTCGGAGCCAAGACCGCCGGTCCCGTGATGCTCGACATCTTTAATCTGCTCAATCGCAAAGGGTGGTTTGAAGAGCCCTATCCGGATGAATATGTGTTGGCGGAGGTTTGTCGCAGGTCCGGCCATCTCAAAGGGCCGTATTGCAACGAAGTTGATACGCTGTTCCTTCCCAAGAATGCCCTCCGCAGCGAGGCGTGCCCATATCATATCCCCGTAACTATCACTTCAGATGGTTTGTGGCGTTGTTCGGCATCGGATGCCGGTGCCCATACCGTCAGCTGGTTTGTGCTCCCCGCCGCGATGGAGTGGTACTATCGCTCGCGTCATTCGGATTACACACCCCTTCCGCCGTACAGGCCTGGCTCCTCATCTTCAGTGGGTTATGTGCCTATGCAGTTTATCTATCCCGAAAGCGGAGCCGCTATTCATATTCCAAAACAGATAGATGGCTCTATGAAGGGGGTTGTTTTTAATCTTGCCCACAGCAACTCCGATGCGGTTGTCTATTGGCACCTTGACGAAAACTATCTCACTTGTACCGAAAACATCCATCAGATAGAGGTTCTGCCAACCCCCGGCGCCCATCGTGTCACCGTTGTCGATAATGCCGGCAACACCCTCTCCGTCTCCTTCTCCGTCACATCCGGCGATATGAGGTAAACTCGTCATCCTGAGCGACTTACGTCATCCTGAGCGTCAGCGAAGGATCTCCCCGAACAGTGCTTCTCGAGGAGATTCTTCGGCTTCGCCTCAGAATGACGCACTTGCTATATGTTCAACTCCGGTCCAGAGCAACTGGTAAGTCACTGCAGCGATGAATTTAGGCAAATCTATCTCCTTTGATATCCCCAAAGAATCGACATACGCACCAGTGAATAATTCAACGAAACCGGCCTCTGCAATTTCAGGCTCTTCAAGACAAAGTTTCTCCAACAGACAATCTTTAGCGTCATCTCTTTTCAACAGCTCTTTGGTACCATTGAAGGATGTACTGAACACTATGATACCATCAATTGGATTGTCAAAAAAGAGATAATCACTCATCAAAGGATTGTTCAATATCGTATTGAGCAACGATTTTGTACTCATCTGGGTGAGATATTCTTCAGGTATTTGCGTCGCAGCCACCACCGAATAAATAATTGACCTTTTCATGATACTAAAAAACTGTTCTCTACATATAAGATGCATGAACTCTCAAAATGTATCAAAAAAAGTGAAAAAAATTGAATAGTATCATTTAAGATACTATTCTTGTTAAATATTTGTTATATTTGAGTATTGTCTATATTTTTGTATCACATTTGATACTAAAATATGAAGAAACCACTTGACAGATATACCATCTATGATTTCAGCAACGAGGAAATAGTTTCTGAGATATGTCGCAAAGTAAAGGCACTTAGGCGCAGCTGTTGCTTCTCCCAGCAGGAGTTCGCTGAGCGGAGCGGTGTCTCCATTGCATCTGTAAAGAGAATCGAAGCCGGCACCATCGCCGACCTGAACATCGGTACCCTAATTAAGATTATGCGCGCCTGTGGCGTACTGGAAGGGTTAGCTGATTTGATTCCCGAAGTGCCCGAGTCTCCGTTCCTTACCGATAGAAAATCTGGAGCAAAACGCAAGAACTGCAAGTCTACCCTTAAAACTGTCGCAGTATGACCAAGACTCCTATAGCCGTGGACGTTATGCTTTGGGATACCTGTATAGGCAGACTCACTTGGGATGCAGGTAAACACCTTTCCATCTTCCAGTTCAGCGAAGAATATGCTTCGCTTCCGTATGATGTATGCCCCTCTACCCATAAAAAGGGTAGAGCAATGCCAACCGCCTTCTATGGCAAGGCCGGAGACCTGTATCAAGGTCTCCCAGAGTTCATCGCAGACTCCCTGCCAGACAAGTGGGGTTCAACTCTTTTTGATAAATGGATGACTGACAATCAAGTTAGCCTGATGGACTCCACCCCTCTTTTGAAACTGTCGTACATCGGTAAAAGGGGAATGGGTGCTCTGGAATTTGTTCCGGAATGTGGCGAGGATGAAGATAGTGAAGCACTGGATATAACCTCGCTTGCAAATCTCGCATCTGAGGTTTATCTCAACAGATTAAAGGCCGCGCTATCGGAGAGAGAAAGCATCACGATGAAGAAACTGATATACCTTGGAACATCTGTCGGTGGAAAGCGCCCGAAGGCCGTGGTGGCTTATAACCCTCAGACAGGCATATTTCGTTCGGGTCAGGTGGACCTGCCGGAAGGATTCCGCCACTATATCATCAAATTCAAAGAAGATCAGCAGTCCCCCACATCGGAGATTGAGATGATCTGGCATGAGATGGCAAAGGAGGCCGGAATTACCATGATGCCCTGCTTCCTGAAAGAAATCGATGGCAGAACCCATTTCATAACGGAAAGATTCGACAGAGTTGGCTTAGAGAAGGTGTTCACTCAGACACTGGCTGCCATAATGCCTGGTGCAGACGACTATATGAAAATGGTCTGGCTCGCCAACACATTGAATCTCCCTCAAGAGGACAAGGACCAGTTGTTCATCCGTATGGTGTTCAACCACGTTGCCGGAGTCTCCGATGACCACAACAAAAACTTCTCGTTTATGATGGACAAGACCGGCCATTGGCGTCTCTCTCCGGCATACGACGTGATGTTCACGGCGAACATCTGGGAAGACCGTTCAGCATACATTCACTCGCTCGGCGTGATGGGCAAAAGGTCATCAGTTACAATATCGGACTTCATAGAGTTCGCAGAGGACTTCGTCGATAATCCGAAAGAGAAGATAGACCGTATCCTCGCAGCAGTCAGCCGCTTCGAACAGTGGTGTGACAACTACCGCATAGATAGTGATGTCAGAGAGAAAATCCAGTCGGCCCTGAATTACATCAGACCGAAGTAATAATGTGAGAGTTGAAACTAAAGGACTCATTCCCGGTAAAAGAAAAAGCACAAAAGATTAAACTTTTTATTGTCAATTGTTTGGATTTTTGTAATTCAGCGACAGATATTTTTCGGGAGAAGTGTCAGTGCCTGACAATTTTGCCCAAGAACCGATAAAATTTGACAGATGCAAAATGTGGTCTACATATTTTCCAGTAGATGTTTGGGCAGTCGTGTTGTCTTGGACGTTTCCTCTTCCTTTTCAAAGATGATGCGCTCGGTGGCTTCGAGGCGTTTGTGCTGCTTCTCTTCCTCCTCGGCTTTCTGCTCGGCTTCGCGCCTCTTGCGCTCTGCTTCTGGGATGTAGTTGTGCAGCACGCCATACGATGTCATCAGTTCGGCAATCTGGTCATCGGTAAGTAGATGTCCGCCAGCCTTGTCATACCGCTTTTCTTGGTACGACTTCTCAGCCTTTTCAAGGAACTTGTCTCCATCAAAGGCTTCGCCGAATA
>JABUTQ010000372.1 GCA_021443605.1 Bacteroidales bacterium
GGTGGGACGGCGGAGTCGTTTGCAACTATTCCGGCTCAAATGATGGCCGTTCAGACTGGACATTCTCTTCCAAGCATATCCACAAAAGCGAAAACCCTACCTCAATAGTAGAGGGTAAGAATTGCTACACCTACACCACAACTCCCGTGATTCTCCCTGCCCACGCGTTCACTTACAACAATAAAGAGTACTGGCCGGTGCTGAAAGTCAAGTTCACAGACAGTAATAACCCGGACTATACTTTCAACGTAAAGGGCGTTATTCCGCGAAGCTATTATCAGAACTACACTTCGACCGGCGGCGGCACTGCTGCAGCCCTTACCGGCTTCTCCGTCAACCGTCACCTCACCATCCCCGCAAAGCTCAGCACCGCAATGCCGGACATCATCTTCATGCCGGTGAGGGAAGTCGATTGGGTGGATATCGGGCACTACATAATAGATGGCGCAGAGCCGGAAGGCGGCCAGGGAATCCACACCCTCGACGAGCTCAAGTTCTGCATCGACTATTTCAACAAGGCACCGCTGTTCCCTGCGAAGGATCAAGCAACTTATTATTGGGGTAGCAATACAGCTGTGACTTATTCTGATATGCGTGCCTATTGGAATCTGCTTACTCTTTTTGGCGCATCATACGAGGTGAACAGTTCATCTGGTGTCAGAACTTCTGTCAATTTCAAGTTTGCAGATGATTTCGAGACCAACGTTACCCAACCTCAGATTGATGCTCTCGTGGCTGCCCACAATGTGTTCAAGGGATCCCTTACGCAGGATACTTTCACTCATAATGTTCCTGACTTTTCAGACCCGGCATATATACAGGAATATACATATAACACTTCAGTGAAACTCACCTTTACCGGCAGCGATGGTAAGGCTGCTTACACCAGTCTTAACATTTCAGGACTGAAAGGCTCTGCGGGTATCTACACCTACGAAGACCTCGAGCGTATGATATTTGAAATCAATAATCGCGGTGATACTTCCCACAATTTTGCTTATAATTCCTATCTGTGGCGTTTTGGTACACTCGAGACAAAGGGTTCGACTGTAAAATCGGGAGTTACTTATTACGATGTTGTTTATCACGTCAATTTGTATGCCGACCTCCCTGCGCCAAGCGTTAAAATCAGGATTCCGGAGAGGCTTTATGTCAATACGTCAGATGTAACTTTTTATCGCCTCAACGATTTCAAGATAGATTTAAATTTCAACGGGCATACTATCGAAGGCGTAAGCAAAGTCGATGACTTAATTCAAAAGTAAGGCAATGAAAAATTTCAATCATAATATAACCCTTCTTCTTGTTGCGCTGGCAGCCTTCGCGGCTTCCTGCAGCAAGGTGGATGATTCGGGGACCGGTAAGTACATGGGTGATGAACTCTACGCCACCATTGAAGACGGTATGGCATACATTCCCGAGACCAAGGCCAAGACGCATGATGTAGATAAGTTTTCCACTCAGGCTTTCGAACCGGGAGACGAAATCAGTTTCTTTGCGGATGGCGGTTACGACAGTTATTTGGGAAAACAAAAGGACCCTGTTGTTGACAACTGGAAGTTGAGAAGGGGAGCATCCAGCTTCACCCCCGTGGATCCGACGCAAGTTCTTGATTTCAACAGGATGACTCGTGCATCGTGCTTTTATCCATACATAGAGGATCCCAATAATATCCCTTTGAGGATTCAGAGAACCATCGACGGAGAAACATACACGGAGTGCGTGGATCTTCTGTATGCCGCGGGTATTAACCCGTCTGCCGGATATATTTCTATGTCTTTTATCCATCGCTTTAATATGATAATCCTCATAGGCGGCACCGGGTTCACCCGTCTTGCAGACCCTGACTGGAACGACCCTCGTAAGGACATTTATGTCACTATGAACAGGCCGATGACATATGCGAAATTGGTAACCTCGAGCACTACCAGCGGTTACAATAAGTACCCTACCATTCCGAAAGATCAGCCTGGTACTGAAGAAGACAAGCGTTTCTACGGCCACAAGGGGCCTTATTTTCAAGATTATATAAAGCCCTATACACAGGCCATCTATATCATCACCCCTGCCGACAATACCAACGCAGCTATTGTGGAATACATTACCGCAAAGGATGACAACGGCGTCTCGAGAACGGTTTCTTTCGTAAGCAGGGATCAATACAACGATAAAGTCACAGGGACAAACTACCACTCCAATTATTCCAAGTACCCTACCATTATGGAAATCGTGGAGAATGTTCCCACCGCCCGTCCTGCCATTGTCCCTTGGGATGACGATGTGGAAATCGTGGGCAGGGAAGACCAGAAGGGAATCGACTCTCCGAGCGACTTCAAGAACTGGATGATGGCTTACAACAACGGCGCTTCAGAGGCAGAACTGCTCAAATATGGCGACAAGGTTGTGATTGAGAAGGAAGGTGTTGTCGTGGACAGCTACTACAGATTCTATCTCAACTGCGATGTGGATCTCAAGGATGTGATTTCCTCATTGTCTGAGATGACAGCTCTGATTGACAATCTCAAAGACCAGTTCGACGGCCAGGGACACGCTCTGAAGAATGTTGTCTTCACCAACGCCCCCTCAGGCAACTGCAGCATATTCAAAAACATAAGCGGTGAACACGCAAAGGTTTCCAACCTCACCGTCGAAGGACTCAAGTTCAATACCCCCGACAATACAGCCGCAATGGGTGTGCTTGCCACAAATCTCACAAAAGGCACTGTCGAGAACGTCAAGGTGAAAGGCATTGACGTCATCACCGGCGGGACTGTCGGAGCCCTTGCAGCCTCCATCTCAAACGATACTGACGTCACTGTGAAGGGATGCGAGTTCCACGGTTCTATGATTGGTACCGGCACAGTTGACAAGATTCTTGCTTCCGGCACGGTTTCGACACCCGTGAAAAACGGTGTAAGCACTGCAAACCTCATATTTATGCAAAAACAGTAAAACGCAATGAAAGTAAATAAAATAATATCCTTTGTTTTCGCTGCGGCAATGCTGTGCGCTTGTGAAAACAATCTTGCCCCCGAGGTGCAGACCTCGCAAGAAGTCTCTTTGGCAGCAAATGGTGAGAAGGTAGTCGATTTGAACGTGCTTTTTGAGTCCTGGGATGGTCCGCAGACCCGTTCGCAGCTCAATCCGCAGCCGATTCAGAAGACAGAGTTCGAGCACGGTGACCTTATCCACATTGAGGCAGAGTTCACGCTCAACACCGGTGCAAAGGTCAAGAGATATGATGCTTTCTGCTATGTCGCAGACAAGGAGAAAGACATCGTGGATGGCGTAAAGATAAACAGGTACCCCGGTTGGTATCCCAACAAGATACAGTCCAAGACCGCCACTCAGGTGCTCTATGACACCAAACTTACCTGGCCTGTAAATGCTGTGACGGCCACTTTCAGGGCTTATTTTATCAACGGCTCCAATATGGCGCTCGGTGACGGGGCTTCCAAGACTGGCCATTTGAGCGAGAACTATATTGCATCCGATCCTCTCTATGCCGAGGCAGTGGATGTCCCCTCTGAGCACGTGGCTGTCCTGAAGATGAAGCACCTCACCACCCGTCTTGTGGTGCTCAACACATCTGCAGACTATGCCGAGACATACTGGTTCAACAAATCAGGTATGAACAATGCATTCCGCCTCTCATACACCGATGCGGACGGGCTCAAGTTCTCATTCTATTCCGACGCATCTTATTGCGCGGGCACTGTGCCTACTGTCAAGGATACGGAGACAGGCTATGTCACCATCTATCTTGAGCCGGGCAAATATGCCTATTCAAACCTCAACTATGTTGACAACCGTCTCTATCTTTCATTCAACGTGGAGGCTCTCGACGACCCTCACGAAATGGGTGCTGCTTCCACAGGCCTTCTTGCCGGCCAGACCTACAGTCTTGACATCAAGACCGTGTCCGGCGTGATAGACAAAGAAGAGGTGAAAGACCCTTGGGAACCGGACGACCCTGTCATCACCGATTTCGTGATTCAGGACTTTCTTGATGCCATCTCAGGCAATAGGGACTATTCTGCAAACGGCTATCAGATTCTCGTCCATAACCCCGAGACCGGCAAGCTTGAAATGGTTGCCCACGTAGATTTCCCTACTGATCAGACCTATACTGCCGTCAGTGTTCCCTTCAATGTTGTCTTGGACTGCAAGTATCACTATATCAAGGGTATCAGACACGCCATTTTCTACAACCAGGAAGGCAAGGTGAGCAATCTTGAAATCAGAGATGCAGCCGTGTCATCGTACGAAACCAAATATGATGAGGCGGCAGCCCTCTCTCTGAGATGTACCGGCGGTGTCCTCGAAAATATCCGTGTAACAAACGTAGCCATTGACATTCAGGCAAAGGAAGCGGACTCTGACGTATTGTCTGTGGGAGTTTTGGCCGGCAGACTTATCAGCAGTTCTGTGTCCGATATCTGCCTACGAGGCAATTTGAGCGTAAAAGTTGGCAACACTTCGGGCAAACAGACTGCCGGTGAGGTCTATCAGGGCCTCATCGCAGGCCAGGTGACCGGTGGCGGTGCTCCCATCAAGAACGTATATCTTGCTTCATATAACGGCAGCGAGCCTCAGATTTCCATTATAAATACCTGCACCAGCGGTATTTACACTGTCGGAGGTCTCGTGGGGCTTGCAGGCGGCGGCGCCTCAGACTGCACCCTCAACCTAACGCTTGACTGCAGTGGCGCATCCGGCACCAATATAGCCGTGGGCGGTCTCTTCGGCAAGGAAATTACCGGTGAAAATCTCCCTGTGGAGTTTGACAACTGCCTTGTTTCAGGTACCGTGAAAGGTGCGCAGGTCAAGAGTGCCACTTCCGGAGTGCTTACCAAACTGGGCAGAAGTTTTCTTGGCGGCATCGGAGGCAACACTAACGCCACGTTAGCTACCAATACTCTGATTCAGAACTGCAAGTCTTTCTGCACCATCGTGCCTTTTGCGGCGAGCTCAATCAAAGATGAGATTTACTACACCGGCGGCGCGTTCGGAGCCCATCAGAACTCTGTGATGATAGCAAAGGATTGCGGCTCGTATGGCAATATCAGCTATACAGTGACTCCTTCGACTGCCCTCAGCAGTGACGGCGGAGCATACTTTGTGGGTAGTTTTGCAGGAGCATCTACCAATGAAGACAACTATCCGGACCCTTCCCATAACGGCAACGTTGCCACCAACAACACCGACCTTAATTTCATAGGATTTATCGGCAAAATTGAAAAATAGGAATTATGAAGATAAATAGATATTTGGCAATTGCCTTTGTTTCAATAATCTGCGCTTCTTGCGCCGAGGTGGTTCCGGTTGAGAACGATTGCTTTGACGGCATAGAGTTCAGTGCGGCCGAGGAATCCGATTCCACCCCTGTCATAACCAAGGCGGATGTCTATAAAACTATGGCAAGGGCCGATTGGTATTACCTCAGGTTTGGAGGAACTACTGACAAACAAACCAAGGAGAACAACAAAATAGTCAAGTTCAGGCTGCATGAGTATTACACTCCCCCAACTGGCGGTGCTACTACCCCGAAGTGGGGCGTGTATGAACTATCGACATCCAATGCCGGCCGTCTTGATCCTGTAGATGGTTCAGAACAATTGAACTGGCAAACCTTTAACGGAAAGCACACTTTCCACACCTGGTCTGAGCCTGAAGGACTTAAGATGGATGCCGACACCACGACGGGTGTATTTGATATGACCATCAACAACCACGACTACGAGCGCTTTGTGGGAGTCAAGGTGGTTGACAAGGACTATGCGAACAATGGCGTCACAGTCGGGCTCGATTATCGTCACCTTATCAGCAAGATTCAGATAGACAAGATTACGATAATTCATAACGATGGCAGTGTTAATGAAGGTATATTGGGCAGCCTTCTGTCCTTTTACTTCCCCAATCTTCCGGTGATGGGCAATTTCTACACCGGCCTTGAAGCCGGTGGCACCGACCCTCACGTGGAGATGCTCCCCGAAAGCGAGAACAAGATTGGTCAGATGGTCAACTTTATGAAATTCCCCTACAGGACTTGGGACGGAAGTGGTTCTTGGAACACCAGCAGCGCAGTTAATCCATTCTTGTTTTCAACAAACTATGGTGGGACATCGTCGATTACTTGGACTCCGAGACCGTTCTATACTCTGCCGTTCAAGTTCGAGGATTATGGAAAGTTTGTTGTCACTGTCACTCACGATAGGGAGAAAGCACCCAAGAATTATGAGGGCAATCTGGCTGATATTGTTAACAATGCTTCTGAAATCAAGGCAGGCGAGGTGCTTGTGCTCCGTCTTGTTCTCCACGACCAGAGAGGTGCCGGTGGAGTGGGAGTTACCATCAAAGACTGGGATGTCCGTGACGTTGCCGTTCAGCAGGTTCCTTCGCACGTGGGGGTTAC
>JABUTQ010000193.1 GCA_021443605.1 Bacteroidales bacterium
CTTCACAACGACATCTCTCCGGACAAGACGATAGACGCCCTTTACGCCTGCACGAAATGTGCAATATCGATCTCTCCCAATGCAGTTGTAATCAAGGACAAACATCCCGAATTCATGCCGGTTGAAGAGATTCTCAAATACTCGGCATTCCATACCAGAGACCTGTTTGAACAGGAACTGAAAGTGATACTTGGCGAGCTCGAAGACGAATGGCACAAGATTTCCCTCGAAAAGATATTCTTTGAGAAAAAGATATACCGCATTCTCGAAAACGATGCCCGCAGCTGGGATGCGCAAGTGAAGGATGTCCACTCCGGAATGCTTGAATATCAGTCTCTTGTACGCAAGCCCATCACAATGGATGATATACTGAAACTTGTGGAGAAACCAGTACGCAAGATTTCCAAGTTTGACATCAAGGCTGCGGACGAAAAGATCAAGGGGATTGAGAAGGATATTGAAAAGGTGAAATACAATCTTGAACACCTTACCCAATATACAATCAACCACTTCAAAAACCTCAAGAAAAAATATGGCGACAGATTCCCTCGCCGCACTCGGTTGGAAGAGTTTGAAAACATTCAGGCACAGAAAGTTGTGGTTGCCAATGCTAAACTATATGCCAATCGTAAGGAAGGGTTCGTGGGGATAGATCCCAAAAAGATGGACAATGCGGAATTTATCTGCGACTGCTCCGACATAGACGACGTAATCGTATTTCTCAAGAACGGAGAGTACTCCCTTACCACCGTCAAAGACAAGGCTTTTGTCGGGAAGGATATAATACACGTGGAAATCTTCAAGCGTGGCGACACCAGAACGATTTACAACGCCATCTATCAGGACGGCAAGAACGGGGCGTATTTTGCAAAGAGATTTGCCATCACAGGCATCACCCGAAACAAGACCTACACTCTGACTGCCGGAGCTCCGGACTCAAACGTAATGTGGTTCACGGCAAACCATAACGGGGAAGCCGAGTGTGTGAAGATATATCTCAGACCAAGGCTCAAGCTCAAGAAACTCATTGTAGATTACGATTTTGCGACACTTGCAGTCAAGGGGCGCGCATCTCGTGGCAATCTGGTTTCAAAGAATCCCATTCAGAAGATTCTGCTCAAATCGAAGGGAGTCTCCACCATCGGAGGTAAGGAGATTTGGTTTGATGAAGACATCTACCGTCTCAATGATGCCGGCAGGGGCACCTTCCTGGGCGAATTTTTACAGAACGACCATGTGCTTGCAATCTATAAGAGCGGAAAATACTGCACCACCTCGTTTGATTTGAGCAGCCGGTATCAAGGTGGCGAGCTCGAGTTGATTGAGAAATTTGACCAATCGAAGGTTTTCAGCGCCATCTATTTTGACAAAGAATCGGAATTCTTCTACATCAAACGATTTGCCCTTGAAGTGAGCGACAATATTGAACAAAGCTTCATCTCTGAGAGCGAAGGGTCGTATCTGCTCGCACTGAGCACCGACATCTATCCACAGATTAAGCTGACTTTCAAGGGAAAGAACGCTCATCGCGAAGACGAAATCATAGATGTGGCTTCATTTATCGGAGTAAAAGGATTCAAGGCAAAAGGGAAGCGCGTGAGCCCGTACGAAGTGGATACCGTGCAATTCATCGAGCCGCTCCCGGTGCCGGAGCTTGAAATTGAGGATGAAAATATTTCCGAAACGGATAATCCTGAAAATGAAGAGATTGCCACTGCTCCAACAATCTCTGATACCGAATCGAAAGAGGATGGAACCATTGAGCTCACTCTTTTTTAATTTTTTAAAAATTTAAATAATTGTAGAGTTTGACCGAAGCACATCCCTGTTGTAGCATAGTGTGGAGGCGTTTTTGCAAATCAGAGCATTTTTGTTCATAAATAAATTTGCTTTTGAATTGCCGTAGCAATAATTTTATCAAAATTTTTAACACTCAAAAATATGTCACTAAACAAAGTATTACTGATTGGCAACGTAGGGAAGGATCCTGAAGTCAGACATTTGGAAGGGGGCGCAGCCGTAGCCACCATCACCGTAGCAACAAACGAAAGATATAAAGACCGCACAAGCGGGGAAGTTAGGGAAAACACTGAATGGCACACCGTTGTGGCGTGGCGTCAGCTTGCAGACCTTGCTGAAAACTATATCAGGAAAGGGACTCAGATTTACGTGGAAGGAAGCCTCAGGACTCGCAACTACGAGGCCAACGGCGTAAAGCGCTATGTAACCGAAATCCTTGCAGACAGCATCCAGTTGCTCGGTCGCCGCGAAGGTGGTCAGGGACAGATGCCGCAAGGTGGAGCATACGATCCGGCAAACGCCGGAAGGGGGCCACAGCCCGCACCTCAGCCGGCACCACGTCCTGCACCTCAGCCTGCTGTCACTCCAGACCCGATAGAGGATGACGGCAGCGACGATCTCCCGTTCTAAAAAGACGATAAGTTCAGATTAAATAATTGAGGGAATGCCTATTGGCGTCCCTCAATTATTTTCCGTGCATCTGAGATTTTCTGTTGCAATAAATCTTCCGAAGAGGCTTCACATATAAACCGAAGGTAAGGCTCGGTGTTCGACGGGCGGATATTGAACCACCATTGCGGAAACTCCACCCTGTATCCGTCGAAATCCATAGATGCAACCGGTGTTTCTTTTGACACGAAATGGTCACGCACTGCATCCATCGCCCCTCTCTTATCCTCTATCTTAAAGTTGATTTCACCCGAATTTTTATATTTCTCTATTCTTGAGACGAGTTCGGAAACTTTTACCCCTTCCTTCTTAAATTGAGCTATCACGTTGAGTACAAGGATAGAAGCCAACATTCCGCTATCTGAATAGAAGAAATCGCGAAAATAGTAGTGGCCGGCAAGTTCACCGCCCCACAGCCCACCGAGTTCTCGAAGTTTCGGCGCTGCAAACGCCCTGCCCACACGCCAAGTAGCCATCCTACCCCCCATCGTAGCAAGATATTCCCCAACTGCTTTTGAACTGCGGATATCCTGAAGCACAAGCGCCTCTCCCCCGTTTCTCATAAAGTAGTGTCCGAGCAGACCTATAACAAGGTCGGGCGAAATGAACCTTCCGTTTTCATCCACAAACATCACGCGATCTGCATCACCATCATACACGACACCGATGTCGGAACCATTTTTCTTCACCGCCCCCACAAGCGCCTCGCGGTTTTCTCCAATCAGAGGGTTTGCCTCGTGATTGGGAAAAGTGCCGTCCATATCCTCAAAAATGTAATGAGGCAAATTTCCAAACAACGGACGGGCAAAAAGCGCAGCCATACCGTTTGATATATCCATAGAGATGTCAAGGTTGGAGATATCTTCCTTGTATCCTTCCAAGAATGAGATATATTCCGCTTTGATGTCAAATTGATAAACACGCCCTTTCTTGTCCGATATAGGAGTTGGCCGTCCCTCGTCAATCCACTTTTTGATAGTTCCCAGGCCGCTGTCAAGCCCCACGGGGAGAGCATTCTCCCGCGAAACCTTCATACCATTGTACTCTTTGGGATTGTGCGAAGCGGTTATCTGAATCGATGCCCCGAATCCGTGTTTCGCCGTGCCGTAATACACGAGCGGAGTGGTTGCCAAGCCGAGGTCGTAAACGTCGGCACCTGCATCTGTAACCCCCTTGAGCACAGCCTCGTGAATCTCATCCGAAGAAACCCTTACATCTCTGCCCACCAGCACTTTGCCGACATTCAGCAGTGACGGGAGGAAATATGCCACCTTGTAGGCAGTCTCCGCATCAAAATCTACTCCGTATATTCCGCGGATGTCGTATGCATGAAAAGCTCCCATAATTGTCTATTTTTCAAGTTTGACTTTATAATGTGTTCTTACACAGCCCTTTGATATACCGCGAAGTTTCCCTTCGAGCATCTTTCTGCGGATTGGCGAGGCGTGGTCGGTAAAGACTGTGCCATCCAGATGATCCATCTCGTGCTGCACCATTCGGGACGCGAAATCGTCAAAAGTCTCGGTATGCTCCTGAAAATCCTTGTCAAAATATTTCACAACTATCTTCTTGGGGCGGACGATATCGGCGTCGAGATTGGGCAACGAGAGGCAACCTTCTGAGTATGTGCTGGTTTCTTCGCTTTTTTCCACAAACTCCGGATTGATCATCTCCCTGTAAAACTCCTTCAGTTCGGGAAATTTGTCTTCGAAATCGGAACCGTCAACAATGAGCATACGCAACGACTTTCCCACCTGCGGAGCGGCGATGCCGCATCCGTCTGCGTGCTTCATCGTTTCGTACATATCCTTAAACAGAGCGGCAATCTTCTCTTTTTCAGCCGTTTGTATATCAATTAGCGAGGCCTCTTTGCGCAACACCGGCGAGCCGTATAAATAAATCGGAAGTATCATATCAAATGTGTTATCTTACAAAGATAAAAAATATCATTTAATCCTGTCCAAATAACTCTGCAGAATTATGGCTGCGCTTATCTTATCGACAGAGGTCTTGTCACGGCGATCGGACTTTTTCATCCCTCCGTCTATCATTGCCCTATGGGCTAAAACTGAGGTAAACCTCTCATCTTCAAGCACAACCGGAATATCGGGAAATTTCTTTTTCAACAAATTGAGAAATGCGTCAATATCTTTTGCCGCCTCCGAAGGCTTGTTGTCCATATTTTTCGGATAGCCTACGACGAAAAGCTCCACGGTCTCATTTATCGCGTAATTTTGAAGATATTCTATTATCTTTGCGGAATGAACCGTTTCAAGGGCGGAAGCAAAAATTTTGAGAGGGTCGCTCACTGCCACCCCAACTCGCTTCCGGCCATAATCGATACCGATGATTCTGTTCATGACACAAAGTTAACAGCTATTTGACGCTGTTCCAAAAATATGGCACAAAAAGAGAATCAAAATACAGAGAAACAACGCCGCATCAAAATCACTGTTTCAGACAGCGAGGGTGGGCAAATTCTGTTTCAAAAAATAACCACACGCCAGAATATCAGGATTTTAGTTATTGTTTCCATAATCCTGACAATCGGCATTACATACGCTTTGCTGGCATTCACACCAGTCAGATATGCCATCCCGGGTACCGTGGCATCGGAGCAAAGCAAGCGAGTCGCACTTGCCAACCAACAGAAGATAGATTCGCTCGAAAAAGAAATTGCAATCTGGGCGTTTCAGATAGGAAATATCCGGAGGATAATCTCGGGAGAGGATCCTTTGGAGATGGAGAGGATTGCAAAAACGGCAGATACGGCAGGGACTTCAATCTATAAAGCGATATATGCCGGACAAGATTCTATTCTCCGCAGCGAAATAGAGAAAGCAGAAGCATTCTCCATCACAGAGAGCAACCGAAAGATAACCCAAATCGAGGGAATGATGTTTTTCACTCCTATTAAAGGCATCATAACGGAAAACTTCAACAAATCGACGAACCATCCGTACATAGATATCGCAACGGAAACCGGAACTACCGTGTATTCGGTACTTGACGGCACCGTCATCACGGCAGAATGGAACGACGACACCGGTTACACACTGCAAATCCAGCACGACAACAATATCATCTCCATCTACAAACACAACGAAAAGCTGTTGAAGAAAACAGGTGATAAAGTCACCGCGGGGACTCCCGTGGCTATGGCGGGCAACACCGGCAGACTCAGCACCGGCACTCACCTTCATTTTGAATTGTGGCATAACGGAGAAGCAGTGGATCCGACACTCTATATCAAATTTTAACAATGACCAACCTTCCGCAGAAAAAACATATAGCAATCCTCGGCTCCACCGGCTCAATAGGCACCCAGGCTTTGGATGTCATTGAAAGACATCGGGAATTGTTTGAGGTTGAATTGCTTACGGCGAATCACAACTCCTCTCTCCTTGCAGAACAGGCCTTAAAGTTCAATGCCCGGAAAGTGGCAATCTGCGATGATGCGAGATACGACGAACTTGCATCTTTGCTCAGTGGTACAAACACAAAAGTTTACTCCGGAATACAAAGCGTCTGCGATATTCTGTCGGGAGAAGAGAAAATAGACATTGTACTCACTGCAATGGTTGGTTTCAGCGGATTGAAGCCTACCATCGCGTCAATCGAAGCGGGAAGAACCATCGCTTTGGCAAACAAGGAGACATTGGTTGCTGCCGGAAGCCTCATCAGCCGGCTTGCTGCGGAACACAATGTTAAAATCATTCCGGTAGATTCTGAGCATTCGGCTATCTATCAGTGTCTCAATGGAGAAGACAGTTCTGAGATTGAGAAGATTCTCCTCACCGGCAGCGGCGGGCCGTTTTTGAACGCCTCAAAAGAGGAGATTTTCAATGCCGGCATAGAACAGGCGCTCAACCATCCTCGATGGAAGATGGGTGCCAAAGTGACGATAGATTCGGCCAGTCTTATGAACAAGGG
>JABUTQ010000147.1 GCA_021443605.1 Bacteroidales bacterium
GGGAGCTTAGCTCAGTTGGTTTAGAGCATCTGCCTTACAAGCAGAGGGTCGGGGGTTCGATTCCCTCAGCTCCCACAAAAAAGGACTTCGAAAGAGGTCCTTTTTCATTTAAAGCCAATCAGTCCATCACTTCGTTCTGCCCCCACCCTGCAGACTGACATATCTCCACGACTCACAATCAAACACCGGACAAATCCGACAATTTGTCATACATATCCCGAATGGTATCTTTTTTGTCCTACCAAGCCGCAGAAATTTTAAATACAAAATAATATGGCACAAGGTAAAATAGGTGTAACAACGGAAAACATATTTCCAATCATTAAAACTTTCCTCTATTCGGATCACGATATTTTTGTAAGAGAGCTTGTTGCAAACGCAGTTGATGCAACCAAGAAACTTCAGGCAATCGCAGCGAGCGGCGAATTGAAGGGAGAAATCGGCGAATGTCCTGTAAGCGTGGCAGTTGACAAGGATAACAAGACAATTCAGATTATCGACAAAGGTATCGGAATGACCGAAGAAGAGGTTGACAAATACATCAACCAGATTGCATTCAGCTCTGCCGGAGAGTTTTTGGAGAAATATAAAGACCAGATAGGCAGCATCATAGGACATTTCGGACTTGGATTTTATTCGGCATTTATGGTTTCCAAAAAGGTAGAAATCGACACCCTTTCGTGGAAAGATGGGGCAAAGGCCGTAAAATGGGAATGCGAAGGAAATCCCGAATACACAATGGGCGAAGGGACTCGCACCGAGCGCGGAACCACCATCACCCTTTGGCTCGACGATGAGAATGCAGAATTTGCCGAAGATTACAAGATTGAAGGGCTCCTTGCAAAATATTGCAAGTTTATGCCTGTTCCCATCGTTTTCGGAAAAGAGAAAGAGTGGAAAGACGGCAAGTATGAAGATACCGATAAAGACCACATAATCAACAACTGCGAGCCTCTCTGGACCCGCAAGCCGGCAGACCTCAAAGACGAGGATTATCAGAACTTCTACCGCGAGCTCTACCCGATGAGCGACGAACCGCTCTTCCACATCCACCTGAACGTCGATTATCCGTTCAACCTTACGGGAATCCTATATTTCCCTAAGGTAAAGGATCGCATGGAGCTGTCAAAGAACAAGATACAGCTTTTCTGCAACCAGATGTTCGTGACCGACAACGTGGAGAATATCGTTCCCGAGTTTATGACTCTCCTTCACGGAGTGATAGATTCTCCTGATATTCCACTCAATGTATCAAGAAGTTATCTCCAATCTGACGCAAATGTCAAGAAGATTTCGGGATACATCACAAAGAAGGTGGCCGACAAATTGGACGAGATTTCCCGCAACAACAAGGAAGAATTTGAACAGAAATGGGACAATCTGAAGCTTTTTATAGAATACGGAATGCTCACAGACGAAAAATTCTGCGAAAAGGCGATGAAGTTTTCTCTCTTCAAGAATACGGACGGCAAATATTTCAATTACGAAGATTACCGTAAAGCCATTGAAACTGAGCAGACTAACAAAGACAACAAGGTCGTTTATCTCTATACGACAAACGCCACCGAGCAATACCAATTTGTGGAAGCTGCCAAAAATAAGGGCTACGACGTGCTTGTGATGGACTGCCCTCTCGATGCCCATTACGTAGGACTCCTCGAAAGCAAGATTGAAAACTCTGTATTCACCCGCGTGGATGCCGATGTAATAGACAAGTTGATTGCCAAGGAGGATATTGCGAAGGTTGAGATGACAGACGACGAGAAGAAACATCTCAAAGAGGTGTTCGAGGCAATCCTCCCCGCAGAAAACAAATACGAGGTGTCGATGGAGAATCTCGGTGCCACAGCCGGGCCGGTAGTGATCACACAAAGTGAATTTATGCGCAGGTACAGGGATATGGCGGCAATTGGCGGTGGAATGAATTTCTACGGAGAGCTTCCGGAGAGCTACAACATCACCGTCAATGCAGAAAATCCCATCATCGAGAAGATCACAGCTTCTGAGCAGGGTTTCTCTGCTGACAATGAATTGCTTAAACAAGTTACAGACCTTGCCCTACTTGCAAATGGGCTCTTGAAGGGAAAGGCTTTGAGCGATTTCATAGCAAGGAGTCAGGAACTGCTGAAATAGTTGCCCGAACGGCAAAATTTATAAAATTACTGAAAAAAGTGCCTTAAAACAACATTTAAGGCACTTTTTTATATCCACATTGGCGAAAAATGATTACTTTTGAGCCCATGAAAAATTTTATGGGTAAAAATCCTGGGTTTGACAACGAGAAATATGTCAAAATCCAGTCTGAAAAAATTCACAAAAGAGTCTCCATGTTCGGAGACAAACTCTACCTCGAATTTGGAGGAAAACTCTTCGACGACTATCACGCTTCGCGTGTACTCCCCGGCTTCGAACCGGACAGCAAGATCAAGATGCTTGCAAATCTCAAGGACAAAGTTGAAGTTGTCATTGCCATCGCCGCCTGCGACATAGAAAAGAACAAGGTAAGAGGAGACCTTGGTATCACTTACGACGTTGACGTATTGAGGCTCATTGATGCTTTCCGTGGATACGGCCTTTATGTAAGCAGTGTGGTACTCACCCGATTCGAAGGTCAGACAAGTGCCATCGATTATCAGAAGAAACTTGAAAATCTGGGACTTAAAGTATATCGCCACTACCCTATCCCGGGCTATCCTTCAAATATCTCCAATATCGTGAGCGAAAGCGGTTTCGGAAAAAATGATTATATCGAGACAACCAGGCCGATTGTCGTAGTCACTGCACCAGGGCCGGGAAGCGGAAAGATGGCGACCTGCCTCTCCCAGCTCTATCACGAAAACAAGAGGGGAATCAAGGCCGGATATTCAAAATACGAGACCTTCCCTGTTTGGAATCTTCCCCTTAAACACCCCGTAAACCTCGCATACGAAGCCGCCACCACCGATTTGGACGACGTGAATATGATAGACCCGTTCCACCTTGAGGCATACGGAGAGACAACAATCAACTACAATCGCGATGTGGATATTTTTCCCGTGCTGAACGCAATCCTCAAAAGGGTGCTCGGAGAATCTCCATATAAATCTCCTACCGATATGGGGGTCAATATGATAGGCAGTTGCATCATAGATGATGATCGCGTTTGCGAGGCGGCCCGAGAGGAGATTATACGCCGTTATTACAACACCCTATGCCAAGTCAGGAAGGGCAATGCGGAAACGAATCAAGTGTTCAGCATGGAACTGATTATGGAACAGGCAAAGGTTACAAAAGAGGACCGCACAGTTGCACAAGCTGCAATGAAACTTGCAGAGGAGACAGGCGAGCCGGCTGCTGCCATAGAGCTTGAAGACGGCACTATCATCACCGGCAGGACAAGCAAACTTCTGGGAGCTTCTTCGGCAATGCTGCTCAATGCCCTCAAACACCTCGCCAAGATAGATCCCGAGATTAAGCTCATCTCCCCTTCGGTAATTCAACCGATTTGCCATCTGAAAGTAGAGCACCTTGGAAACAACAACCCGAGACTCCACACCGATGAAGTGCTTATCGCCCTATCTATCTGCGCTTTGACCAATCCTTCGGCAGAGATGGCAATGGAGCAGCTGGAGAAACTTGGCGGATGCGAAGTCCATTCGAGCGTGATTCTTTCCCAGGTGGATATGGGAGTGTTCCGCAAGATTGGAGTGAACCTCACCTGCGAGCCGGTCTATCAGACCAAGAAACTTTATCACGGATAATATTCTGTAACTCATTGATAGTCAAAACAAAAAGACCGACCAAATGGCCGGCCTTTTATATTGTATGACACAACGCTTATTTTCCTTCCATCATTCGGCGTGCCTCTCCGTCAGGATTGTTCACAACCTTGCTGTTGTCGTTGAGAATCATCGTAGGGCAATCTTCAGTCGTATATTGAGGCCATTGAGGGAGACTTCCGCTCTTGCCCGCATTTGGATTGCCGGTGCGCATAAACGCCTCAAGTGCATCAGCCATCTTGTCCGAAAGAACTCTTGCTTCTTTGCTACCGCCTGTGTGTGAGACCATTACGTCGGTATTATTGAACCAGAAACTGATGTCGAGGCAGTGGAATGCCCTCATACGGCCGTTGAAAAGATTCGGATACCAGTTGAACCAGGCCAGATATACCGGTTGCCCCTGCTGAAGCTTGTGGTCGCACATCTCCACCACGTTCTTGCGTGATGAAGAGACAATGCTATATACTCCGAACGGTGAATCTCCGGGGAACATAGTGTCAAACTCATCAAAGATATCCTCAGATTTATCACCATACTGGGGAGCCATCATCTTTACGATATCCTCCTTGGTGTATTTTTCCATTTCGGGATTTGCCATGTCGCCGACAAACTCATTTGTGGTGGTGCAGAAAATCATAGGGATATTGGGAACGTCCTCGCGTCCGAGTGTCCAAAAATCTCCGATAGGAACATCCACGTCATCTGCCACGGGGCTGAATCCGCGATAACGGAAATCCACGTTCTGAGTCTTAGCAAACTCGGCTGAAGCTTTGTTGGCGAGAGCGAAATAATCTTCCCACGGCATCTGCTGGAGCTTGTCAACCTCCGAAGGTTTGAGCCCTGCAGTTTTCAATATGAATGCACCGAGGGCTTCTGCATATTCTTTCTGAGTAGCGCGCGGCGAACCGCCACTGAGCGCAACTGCCTTATGCACAAGACCTTTTGCCGAGGGCATTGCACTCACGAGTGTAACTTTGGAGCCGCCGCCGCTCTGTCCCATAATAGTCACGTTGCCGGGATCGCCGCCAAAGTTGGCAATATTGTCGTGTACCCACTTGAGGGCGAACACGATATCGAGCATACCCACATTGCCGGAATGTTTGTACTTCTCCCCTCCTACTCCGGCCAAGTCGCTGAAACCGAAGGCATTGAGACGATGGTTGAGAGATACGAACACAACATCGTGTTTCTTTGCAAAATTGTTACCGTTGTAGCCGGGCTGCTCAAGGCCGTTTCCGGCTGCAAACCCACCTCCGTGGAGCCAAACGAGCACCGGACGGGCTTTATTGTCTATTGCGGGAGTCCAGACATTGAGTTTGAGACAATCCTCGCTGAATCCGTCATAGTTCCACTGGTCACGGAATGCTCCATAAGCAGAAGCATTAAGTGTGTAAGGTGTTTGGGGAGCAGAAACGGGCTCTGAAACTACAGGAAGAACTTCATCCCACGGCTGTGGAGCCTTCGGCGGCATAAAACGGTTTTCGCCTGCAGTGCTCGCACCATATGGAATCCCAAGGAAAGTGTTGATACCCTTGTAGATATAACCCTTTACCTTGCCATACTGGGTTTGAGCAATCGCGATGTTGTCGCCAATTTGGAGAAGCTGCTCCTCCGCCACTGCCTGACCGCCATTGTTGCAGCAGGCAACAGCCATCAATCCCACTGAGACAATGGCTGCAAATAAAGTGAGTTTTTTCATGGTTAGGTAGATATGATTTCAACTCCAAATTTAAGAAAAAAAGTCAGAAGATTGTAATATTCAAAAATTTGTGTCGTGATACGAGTTCTGAAAAGATTTCTGCAGAGGTTCAAGTTCATCTTTTCGTGGTTGGTTTGGCAGTGATTCATTCACAAAATGAACCACGATGCAGGTTAAAAATATGTGTTGAAATTTCAAAATTTTTCCGCCAAATCGTTTATTGCACTAAACTCTTTTTATCTTTGCGAATATGAAAAACACTGACAAGAAACTCATTGTTCCGGCATCTGTGAGGCCGGGCGACACGATAGCGATAGTCACACCGGCATCCGCAATGGAGAGCCGATACATCGATTCTCTTATCGAAAAACTGCACAACAGAGGGTTCAAGACCAAGGTGATGCCACACGCATACGGCAATGAATTCGGCACATATCCGGCTGATGACGACAAGCGTCTTGCAGACATTATGGACGCATTCAAAGATTCAGAAGTCAAGGCAATACTCTGCAGCCGAGGAGGTTACGGAATGGTGCACCTTCTCCCCCATCTCGATGCCGACACTATCTTGAAAAATCCAAAGTGGTTCGTCGGCTTTTCGGACATTTCAGATATGCACGCTTACCTTCACCATCTCGGAGTGGCATCTATGCACGGACCGATGGCGGCGCATATCGTGGATGAGCCCGACAATGACACCGCCACCAACCTCCTGTTCAAATATCTGTCCGAGGGATTGCCGCAAAAGGTAGAGATTGCGCCACACAAATATAACCACAACGGCACAGCAAAAGGGCGGCTCGTCGGGGGTAATCTTCTCACCCTCACCGGTTTGGCCGAAACACCATACGATGTGCTCAATGCCTGCCGCAACGAAGACGCAATCCTTTTCATAGAGGATGTTTCAGAACAGATATATGCCGTGGAAAG
>JABUTQ010000077.1 GCA_021443605.1 Bacteroidales bacterium
ACGATGGACAAGTCTCTTTTTGAGACGATAATCATAGACAACAACTGCACCGACAATACTGCAGAAATCACCCGGAAATTCATCGAGAGCCATCCGGATATGGATATACGGTATGTCCTTGAGACGAACCAAGGGCTTTCATTCGGCCGAAACAGGGGAATTACAGAGTCGAAAGGGGAATACATAACCTTTGCCGATGACGATGCTCTCCTTACACCCGACTTTCTTGAAAAGGCATGCCAATATCTTGACAATCACCCGGATGTAAGCGAAGTTGGCGGCCCGATTTTCTTGCATTATCTCTGTCCCGTGCCGAAGTGGGAAAACAAATACATGAATTCGCTGCTCGGATTTTTCAATCCATCCGACAAAGAGTATGTGATGAACGTTAAGCATAACAGATATCCACGAGGCTCGAATATGACCTTCAAAACTTCTGTTTTCAAGAAAGCCGGTATGTTCAACACGGAACTTGGAAGAACCGGCAAAGGGCTCGGTGGCGGAGAGGAAAAAGATATCGCATTCCGAATTTTTGATTGCGGGATGAAGATAGCATACACTCCGGAAGTAATTGTAAAACACCTCGTTCCAGAGGAGCGCACCACTATGGAATTTATCAGAAGGCAAGCCATTGGAGTAGGAACGGGCGAAAGGATACGCTCGAAAGCCGCCGGAGAATTTGGCAAGCGGGTGATGACCGAGCTCTTCAAGTGGGGCGCCACGCTCGTTCTATGGGTTCGTTATATGGTGTGTCTGAAACCGGCCAAGGCCAACGCACTTGTTAAATTCAGGTGGTGGATCAGCCGTGGTCTTGTAGGAAAATAACAAAATCTGCTACTCCTCTTCTTTCGGAATCTTGTGTGCAGGACGGGACATCAATTTTGCCACTTCCCTTAAAGCTGCCACATATCCTGCGTACAGTTTGCGTGAGCCCAGCATCTTCTGACAATACGTCCCGTGGAACACCTTGCCTCCAATCTTTACATCAAAAGGATTATAGTTGAAGTAGTGATAGCTCTCCTTGTACTCTCCCCTGTCTTTATCAAGAATATAAAATCCATATTTACAACACGATAGCTCATCAAACTTTGAAGGAAGATTTTCCGTACGGAGCAAAGAGACAAGCTGAGCTTCGTCCTTTGGCTTGTAGCAAATATCGTAGTTGTAATACATTGAACCGGAAAGGAGTATCACAGGCTTTTTCCAGTAAGAGGCCTCCACACCCATCGAGGAACCGAACACAACCACCTTTTCAGCAGCATCCATCAGCGAATATGAGCTGATGGGATCCATCGCAGGAATTACCGTGATATTGTCATATTCCTTGTCAAGTTTGTATAAATCAAGATGATACTTATATTTGATTTTTCCAAGGTTCGGGTGAACTCTCAAATAGAAATGATATTTGTCGTCTCCGGCAAACCTTTTCAGCAGAGACCTAATTCCCTCTATCTGTGAAGGATATACGGAATATTTCTCAAACTCGGTTCCAATGGAGGCAAATTCATCTTCAGATGAGTTGAAGATTGCGATGTTACATTTGGTTTCATCCCACCCTTCAGGGAGCAGGCCGGCCGTCTGCCCCGCCACATAGACCTTGTCTCCGGCAGCTATACCGTTTCTCCGTTTTTCAAAGAACGATTTGCCTATTGCAATCTTCTCTTCAAGACTCTTCGTAGATTTATTCCAACCATCTTCCATCAAAGATTGGAGGGCATTGATGTTGTGGGGCAAGGCATTGCGGAAAATCACTTTTCTATACTTGCCGTCCGGTCCGTCAATCAACTCATACACGTCGGTCGGGATATTCCGCAATCGGGGAACGGCGAGAGCCGGACGAGATTCGAAATACCTTCCGTTGAAGAGGCACACCTTGTCCGGTAGAACATTATCGATGGCAGAGGCGACTGCATCTACAAGCGTAGCACACGCAGTAAGAAGTGCATCGAAATAAGGCTTGGTCTGCGCGTCAATTTTCGGGGAGAGATTTCTGGTTGTGGAGATATAGAGAGACATCACGGCATAACCTATTTCAACCTCCTTGTATTTGATTTGCTTAATCTCTGCTGCCGTATCATATTGCCAGTCAAAGAGTTTGTTGACTGCCAATTTGGAGAGATCCATCAGTTTTACCGAAGGGTCGAGCATTTTCAGGCTCTTGCGCATAGAGTGGCTACACACCTTGCAATCGAGACGATTCATCACAGGATTTGAAAAGCACCCCTCCATAGTTCCGCCGCAATAGGCGAAAGATACTTCATTCCCCTCTCGGGCAAATTTTTCAGCCTCATCTATCAGCTCGCACAAAGGAGCCTTGTTGAACGCACACGCGTGAAAAAATAAAATTTTCATAATTCAATCAAAATTAATCGTTCTCCCCTTTCTCAACCACGCCGACAGCTTTGTCACGACCAAGAAGATTAAGAGAATTAAATCTGTCTGTATCAGGCAGTTCCATATAAAAATCGTCGGTTCTGTCCAACTCCATGGTTCCATCTGTCATAGAGAATCCGAGCACGTGGCCGCCCTTGCACTTGTCATCAGAAAGGAAATGGATATGCCAGCCGACAGCATTGATTCCTGTGACGAACGAAGGACAATAAACTGCCACCAAAGTACCCTTTACATCCTGATAATCAAAAACTACCTGGCTCGTCTTGGTAACTTCATCCAACTCGCGGTATGGTTCCTGCTGCTTGAAAATCGCACGAACTTTCATCTGGGGGAAAAAACCATCCATCTTTACCACATAGAAGGTATTCGCCCCCTTCTCCGTTATGATTTTATCAAGCTCCGCCTTGAAGGACTCCATATCATATTGTCCCTTAAATGTCTTATAATCATCTGCTTCAAACCAAGTGGACACGCCAAAGGGGACAAGGCTGTTTTCGTCCATAACCTTTACGGTGCCGTCTGCAAGGGCCTGATAGCATATTCCGCCAAGGATAATCATCTCCCCCTCAGCACCTTCGAAAGTACCCAGACCGATATCCCCGCGATTGAGCATATAAGACACATCGGTGACACCGTAATAATATCCAGCCACCAACGCCTGAAGGGTTGAAACCTGATACAGACAGTCACGGTTCACGCAATCGATGTTATTTTTATTGGTGCAGGCGGTCGCGATGAACATACACGCCGCCGCGGTTATAGTGAAAATTCGGTTCATTCGATTATTGAAAAATAATTATTAAAATTTAATAATTTATAAATTACTCAAAACAAGCAATTTATCTCTGATATATCTCTATGCTCAATGCACATTATATAGTATATCGGCATATATGTAACCTTCCCTTCCGTGCGTACTTCCCGATTGTTATCCAATACAATAGCCGAAGGGATGTCGTACTCTTCGTTTTCAAGAAAACGGTCAAGAGCGCGGTGAGTCGTATAATCTTTACCTGATTTGACTTCAACAGGCAAAATAGCCATATCCATAGTATCGTTCAACAAAAAATCTACCTCTCCTCTTTTCTGGTTGTCGTAATAAAACATTTCAAAACCGTGGGCTCTCAATTCCTGAGCCACAACACTCTCATAAACGGCCCCAAGCTTTACACTGCGCTCATCCTTCATGATGGGGGTGATATTATATTCATAAAGACGATTTGTGAGTAATCCGACATCATTCATATATAGTTTCAGAAGGTTTTTGTGGACAGATTCCGAGAGGGGATATTTGGGATTCGATATGGCGTGGACGTCAATAGCGATTCCCGAAGACACCAAATATTCAAACTCTTCTGCAAACCATTCAAAACGGTCTCCTTTCTTGTCACGGATATCCTTTGCCACAATACGTTTTTTCTTGTTCTCCATTTGTGAGACAATCATATCGTATATACGGCGAATCAAAAGTTTTTTGCCCGAATCTCTTTCATATTTTGCGGCATCCTCTTTATAAAGAGAGCGGATGGCCTCTTGAACTTCCCGTACCCGTACAATGTTATGTGTTTCCAGATAGGTATTCACTGCATCTGGCATCCCCCCAACCAACAGATACTTCTTGAACTCCCCCATAAGGTTGTTGTGTTGTGCCTCAGACAATAACACTTTCCGTTTGTAACAATCTCGCACATAAGAGATTGCATCCTTCCCCCATCCCTCGGCAATCAACCATTCTTCAAAATCGAGCTGATACATCTGTTTGCGAATAATACTGCCGATGGGAATTGAAGACGTATTCTGCAAAGCTATGCCGAGCAAGCTTCCGCTGGCTATATATGTGAATCTTCCATCTTGGCGAAGAAATTTCAGCATAGTCAGATATTGGGGATAATGTTGTATTTCATCAAGGAAGACAAGCGTGTCCGATTTGATGCCCAATTGCCCACCTGCAACCATACTCAAAGTCATATAAAACTCATCCAAACCCCTTATATCACGAAACAACCCTTCCGTTTCGTCATCTTTGGCGAAGTTTATCTCAACATAATTGGCAAAGAGCTTCTGCCCTATTTGTCTGATTATAAAAGACTTGCCGATTTGCCTTGCCCCTTCTACAACCAAAATCTTGTCACTTGCAGAGGTAAGATGAGACTCTATTTCCGCGCTGATTTTTCTGTATAGCATAAGCAAATTACACTTTTATGAGTTTTACCGCAGCGCAAAATTACACTTTTACAAGAAATATGCAGTACAAAAATTACACTTTTACCAAAAAAACCAAACTCATCCGTGTTCCTTTCTTCAAGTCACGGTTCACTGTTCGACCTATAAGTTCTGGAAGGTATTTCGGGGGAAGACCGAAGCCCGGACGAACGCTGCGGACATTGTGTTCGGTGATGACCTCTCCGGCTTTGATGTCTTGGGCAACGTATAGAGAACGTGAAAATTCTCTGCCAGAGCGTTGCTTGGCGGTAAGCGTATAATCTACCACACCCAAGGCCGATTCAGCCATTCGTACATCTTTCACCATTTGTGTAAATTCCTTTTCGTCCATGGAGAATGCGGCATCGGAGCCACCAATGGAACGGTCTATAATAAAGTGCTTTTCTATCATCACCGCCCCTTGGGTGACGGCAACGATGGGGGCTATACTGCCAATGGTATGGTCGCTCAAACCGCTCTTTACATTAAAGCGGCTTGCCAAATCACCTATCATCGTAAGGTTGGCTTCCTCTATAGGAGCCGGATAAGAAGAGGTACATTTGAGCAAGGTGATATCGTTGTTTCCCACCTTTCGGCACGCATCCACTGCCAGCTGAATATCTTCCAACTCTGCGATGCCGGTAGAAATGACCATAGGTTTGCCCTTGCCCGCGGCATACTCAATGAAAGGAATGTCGGTTATCTCAAAAGAGGCGATTTTAATGATGGAATTGCCCAACGACTCCAGAAAATCGACTGCCGTCTTATCAAAAGGGGTGGAAAAACATACCAAGCCCTCTTCTCGAGCCACCCTGAACAACTCCTCGTGCCACTCCCACGGAGTATAGGCCTGTTGGTAAAGTGTATGCAATCGCTGCCCGTCCCAAATTGTCCCCTGCTTAATCAGAAAATCTTCGGAGTCGCAATCGAGGGTTATGGTATCAGCCGTATAGGTCTGCAATTTGATAGCATCGGCGCCAGTTCGCTTTACCGCCTTAATTGATTCTACAGCCGTTTTCAAACTGCCGTTATGGTTGGCCGAAAGTTCGGCAACTATCATTACATTCGACATATCACAATTCTTTTATGAATGTTATCACATTATCTTCACACGAGATTTGTTTGTAACCATTACTAACAAATATCTTTGAGGACAATTCGTTGACTGATTTCACTCTTGCCACAAGTCTTTTCAAAGAACCGTTCCCGCGGCATTCAGATTCCAACAACTTGACGATACGAGTACCATATCCCTTTCCCCTTGATTCCTTGGCAATTGAGTATCCTATCTCCGCCTCATCGCCAATTATGCTGATACGAATCTGCCCCACAGGGACCCCATCTTTAATCATTATATACATCTTGGCACAGTCGGAATCTAATAGTCTGGCGAACCATTTTATGTGATTTTCGTATGGAATAGGCTCCGAGTTGAACGAAAAAGACCTTACCGTGCTGTCATTGGCCCACTCGAATATCAAATCTACATCTTGCTTACGGGCATCACGCAGATATTCATCATCCGGCAATTCTCCGAACAACTTCACAATAGTTGACTTGATGTCTACTGATAACTTTAATGTATTATTTTGGGAATGAGGCAAATTAATGTGGATTTCATTGTCTTTTTCAAGATGCCCCAATGGATACACAAGACCTTTATTGACGATTTCGGCATAAAAATCTGCCTGATTATCCACATACCAACCTGCTGCGACATTTGCACCGCAAGCCAAAGCCTCAATACAAGTGGTGCTGGCAGAGCAAATTACCCA
>JABUTQ010000381.1 GCA_021443605.1 Bacteroidales bacterium
ATGTGCTCGATAAAGTCAAGCGCTTCTTGTGCTTTTTGCTCCTCTATGTTGTGTTCTTTTTCCATTTACTTATATATCAACGGAGTAAAACCAAATAGGTTACCCGTTTAGTTTAATTCTTTCTCTGAATATTCTGAGTGCCTTTACAATGTGTTTCTTGATTGCAGCCTCAGTTACTCCCAAATCCTGTGCCGCCTCACGATATTTCTTCTTCTCTACGAAACATTTGGACAGCACTTCTGCCGTTTTGGGCGAAAATGAAGAAGATATGTCCTTTAAAGACGATATGAGCCGCTCCTTCTCAATTTTTGACGCAATAGGGTCTTCTTCCAAATTGTAATTTTCCTCTTCGAGCTTCTGCATCAGAAATGCGTATTTGCTCTCAACCTTTTTGTGCCGCAGATAATCGATACAACGGTTTGAGACGGATGCCACCAAAATGCGCTGCATCTGCTGATAATCCAAACCGAGATATTTTTCATAGATATTGGAGAAAACATCTGCCACAATATCCTCACAAACAGATCTTTCTCCAATTTTGTCAAAAGCAGCCCAATATGCCTTGTCATAATGGTCAAGGTAAAACTTCTTGAATTCTTTGAGGGCTTGTGAAGACATAACCCGCAAAGGTAAAAGTTTCCGCCCTATTATCAATAGAGCGGAAACCAAAAACAATCAGATTATTTCAAATATTGCTTGATTTTAGTAAGGTTATTAAAACAATTCCGCAAGTTTATTTGCAAGCTCTTCGCCGCGGATATTCTCTGCGATTGCTTCGCCAGTAGCGACATCCACGATGTACATCAGAGGGATGAAGCGGATGTTATAAGCCTTGCTTACTGCCTCACCATTTGCCATTTCCACGCTTGAAGCTATCATGTTCGGCCAAGGAAGGTTCTCTTCTTCAAGGGCTTTGCGCCATTTGGCATCGTCTGTGTCGGTAGAGATGCTGATTACGTCAAATCCCTTGTTTTTGTAGAGCTCGTATTGGGTTTTTACATTGGGAATCTCCTTGCGGCAGGGGGCGCACCAAGATGCCCAGAAATCGACAAGGACATACTTCTTTCCTTTGCAGAGCGCTTCGAGGCTCGATTGTGAGCCGTCTGCGAGTGTGCACTTGAAAGTCGGGAATTTATGTCCGACAAGACCTTCGGGAGCAACTTGAGACTTCACATATTTTCCGTAAATCGAGTTTTGAGCATCTGGTCCCATCTTGTCGTAGAGAGGTTTCATATCTTCGGTAAGGTAACCGGTCTGGAGGAGCATCATCAGCGGAGCCCAGAAAGAGTCTTTATTCTCATTTACAGCAGCTTCCAGCACCTTGGGCGCCTGCTCAAAGATATATTTCTCGGTTTCGGATACTTTTTTCCAATCTTCGCTCTGTTCCAATTCTTTCAATTTGACAGCATCATTTGCACGACGGGCTTTTCCCATTTCGCTGATTATCTTGCCATAATTTTTATGCATATCGTCATAAACTTTGTTCAGTGCTTCGCGGCCTGCCATCTTCTCTTTGAGTTGTGCTTCAAGCGAAGCTCCATTAACGGTGACACCAGTCCAATCATATCGGCCATTTTCTCCGGATACTTTACCAGAGACTGAGACATTGTCTTTGGCATCTACCATAAGGACAACTCTGTCGTAACTACCTTTAACTCTGAGAAGTAAATATGCTGGCTCATTTATTTCCGGTGCAAGCTCGAATTTGCCGCCCTGTACCGTAGCTTCTGAAATAACATCGCGGACCATACAGTAAAGCTCTACGACAGTACCATCGGAAAGACCTTCGACATCTCCTTTTACAACGAATGATTTGTTTTCATCTTTGCAGCCACAGAGGAGCAACAAGGCAGAAAGACAAAATAATGATAAATGTTTTAAATGTTTCATAATAAAATAGTTATAAACTTTATTCTGCATCAAGCCAGATGAACTGCTTTACTTTTCCAGTCCCTTCGAATACCACAGGGTTCATATCGGGGCCGCCGAACATAGGTCTCCACATAGAGTTTGGTATGCCATATCCGTGATCGACCTCGTATTCATATACCTTTCCGCTTCCGGCTGCACTGTCCCATACTGCAATATACAAGATGGCATTATATGTAGGCCAGCCACCACCTTCACCATTTTCGCAAGTTGCATAGATTGCAGTAATCTCTTCATTTGCAGCACACTCGAAGAATTTTGTTGATGCATCGCGCCCTGTTGAAGGGGAGAAGGAATAGGCGGTTTTGTCTGTGGCATAGTAGAAAGCCGAACCACCTGCATGGGCTGTATAGTATTTTGCATTTGCCAATTCCTCTGCATTTGCAAGGCTGATTCTTGACCTGCTGCCATCTGCAGACAAATCACCATTGTCAACACGGTTGTAGAAGTTGAAGCGATAGAGGTAAAGCCCTGTCTCTTCCGGAACAATACAATAAGTATAGTTGCTGCCTGCGTTGAGAATCTTTACGGGGTCGGCCGGAAGTTTATTCGCATCAATGGGAGCAGTAGGTGATGTTGCATTGAAATTACTTATGGATGAGGCATTTAAGAAATAAGGCCTGAATTGATGATTCTTTTTGTCATAAATCACCTGACGGGCATCGATGGCACCGGATACAGGCCTCCAAGTGGTCATGGTACATCCCATTAGATAGTCATCTGCATAATAATCACCGGCTATTGGGGCAGACCATTTACGGTCGTTTGCCTTGTTGGTATAGATGATATGCATCTTGCCGTTGTTGATAATGGCTTCGAGCCCGGTGGTGGTGGAGAAATGCGCGTTTTGTGGAGCCCACACATCCGGTGCGGTGTAGTACAGGTTGTTATCCTGCTCCATCAACTCCATTCCCACACTGTTGAAACGATAGAGTCCTTTGTCGGTGCAAACAAGGTAGGTGTTCTTTGAATTGGACCCGCTGTGGCTGCCGCGTACCCATAGAGGCGTGCCGGGGATAGTCTTGCCGGTGGTAGAGGAGTAGAACTTGCTATAAAGTTTTTCTGGACCTGTAATCAACTGGACGCTCGAAGTGATAATCTCAAAGTCTGCAGAGCCGTCTCCGTTATCAATCAGCATATATACTCCACTCTGTTTACCGGATTGAGCCATAGAGAGATAGCTGCCGATGGGGTCGTAGTATGCACGTAATCCGTTTTGGGGATCTTCTGCCATAAGCCTTATTAGATAGGTCTGTCCGGGCTTCAGATTGACGATGAAATTCAGTTTTTTCTCGTAGCCAATCGTGTCGCCTTCGGGATAGACGTTCATATTTCCTATTTGTTCAGGCCTATATGAGTTGTAGTAAGATTTATATGCAACCCAGCGATACCTCAACCGCTCGGGATTCTGGTATTTTACCGGAATATCGAAAAGAATCGTATCCCCAACACTGAATGTCCTGTAAAAGGCGCTCTTATATTCGGGGGCTATCTGATCTGCCAAAAACTCAATCTTTCCTACCTGATCGTCAGGAAGGTAGTCGTAGTTGCCTTGATCTGCAATGCACGAGGTCATTGAAAACGAGGCAATTGCAAGCAGACAAGCTATTATTATCGACTTTATGTGTTTTTTCATATCTTCTTGTTTTGATGTTAGTTATTAAAGTCAACAAGCACCCCATTCTCATCCTTGAGGGGATTACCGGGATGGGCTGCGTTGTATTCGTTGAGGGCATTTGTAAACTGCACTTTGTAGTTCATCAGCTGGCTCCAGCTCATTTTTTCTGTGCTGAATTCGGTGCCTCCCGGGACGTTGGCAAGCATAAAACGATATTTCGTATCGCTATATGTGCCGAAGTATTCCTTGAGAGAGTCCCAGTTGGTGGGGCGGGTAATCTTGTCGTTCCATTTAATAAGGACGTGGTTGCTCTCCTTGACTCCCGGCTGGAAATCGTTTGAAGGGACAACTTCGATGTAGAGGCGAACCTCTTTCTGCTCAAGTTCTGCACTTCTGTTCAAAGTGACTTGGAACGTGGCGCTTGATTGCCTTGCCGGAATTGTTACCTGAGCGGGGAAGGAATAGAGAGAAGCATCTGCCGTGGTTTTTTCTTTGTTGGCCGAGATATTCACGATTCGATCCTTGTCTGATACAGTGCCCATTATAACTGCGTCTATATCAATATCCTGAGATCTTGTGCCCGGATCTGTGATAGTGAATGAGAAAGAGAGGGAGTCTGTTCCCAAAGACCATATCTCATCGGCTTCCAAACGCACGCGGGCAGTATCCTGATAGAGAAAATCTTTATTTTGGCAAGCACACAATCCAATTACGAAGAGTGCTGCTATAGATATTATATTCTTGATTTTCATATTATTCTGAGTTTATTAATTGCTGTATCCTCCAAATTCCCTGTCGGTTGCGGGTATAGGCAATACATATACCGCCTTGCTTGCCGGCCGAGGTGCGCCTTCGATAATGGGGAGATTGCGGCGTTTGCAGTAGAAGAAATATTGACCCCCTTCAGCCATAAACTCCTTGCGGTATTCTTTGCCAATTTCCTCTATGAGTTCTGCCGATGAAATGCTCTTGTCGAGAGGTACTTGAGAGAGATTTCTTGCGGCGCGGACCGTTTCGAGAAGTACGAGAGCCGAGTCGCGTTGTGTCTCAGCAAGGCACTCTGCAGAGATATAGTAAATCTCAGACATTCTCAATACCGGATAGAGACCATTGTATTGGCCACCATCGCGATACCAATATTTGCTGAGATACTTTTTTTCACCATCCTGTTCAAAATTCTTGCTATAGCGGTAATCATTACCCATTCCGAGGTCGCGTTCAAAGATTTCGGCAGCCTTGTCTTCGGATGGGCTGAGGGCGTTTGCACCGCTCTCTTTTTTGAAGTATGCATCGCTTACTTTATCCCAGTCTGTAAACGGAAGTTGGAACACGTGCTCGCAAGAATAAGCGTAGTCAATTGCTGTCTTTTGAGTCTGCTCCATAGTGGTGTAGTGTACCCAGCTGAAAGGCGGTGTGACTTCGTTTTCTTTGAGGTGACTGATGAGCTCGCCTGCATATTTCTGGGCGTTCTCCTTATCTCCCATCCAAAGATATGCACGTGCAAGGGTGAGGGTTGCAGCATAGTAGTTGAACCTTCTGCCGCGGATAGTACGAGAGTAGTAGTCATACTTGTCTTTGTCTCCGAAGGCTTCGCGGGATGCAAGCAGGTCTGCGATAATGAGTTTCATAGTCTCTTCCACACTTACTTGCTGAGGGATTTCTGTGCCGTATTGCTTTGCGTAAGGCACTCCCTTTGCTTTGCTGTCCATTGCGGGGGCACAGGCAAACATACGCATCAACTCGAAATGGAGGAATCCGCGCAGACCAAGAGCCTCGCCTTTGAAGAGGTTGTAATTATCTCCTGTGAATATATCTTTCTTATTATCAATATTTTGAATAATAATATTCACATTTGCGATACAAGAGTAAAGCTGGTTCCAAATAACATTGATGATAGCTTCTACCGATGCGTTTGTGTAGTCGTAATCCACTACGTATTTCCATACAGCGCTATTGCTGTTGATGCTGTAATTTTGAGATAACACCTCGGCGAATCCGACACCTAAGTTTGTCTTGTACAGGCTTGTGGATGCCATATTTGTATACACACCAACAAGTTGGTCGTTGAAACCGCTCTCGCGACTGAAGTGTTTGTCTATCTCGATTTGTGTTTTCGGTTTCACATCCAAATAAGCTTCGCAAGATGAGAATCCGATAACCATCAGCACGAGTGCCAAAGTTTTGTATATGATTGAATTCTTTTTCATTGTTTCGTATAGTTATTAGAATGTGATTTGGGCATTTAGAGAGAATGTGCGTGCAAACGGGTAACTTGTACCTCTTTCTACCTTGATGGAAGAAACTGTGAACAAGTTGCTTGTGTATGCGGTGATTTTCAATCTTTCAAGGAAACAGTTTTTCATAAACTTGCAGTTTCGAAAATCGTAGTAAACGCTTAGATTTGAAAGAGTCAAGAGATTATAATCTTGAACGAAGCGTGATGTCGGATAAGTGATAGACCTGTCGGTAATGGCCTTGAACTGGGCAATGTCCCCCGGCTGCTGCCAACGTCCTGTCAACACGCGCCTGTCAACGTTGTATTCGATAGGTGCATTCTCAACCTTTTCGACGAGTGTGGTGTTGTACATCTGGCCACCCCAGCGATAGTTTGCGGTGATGCTGAATCCCCAGCCGTTTATCTCACCATTGATGCCGATGTTGCCATTGTATTTGGGCATATAGTCTCCGCATACCACCTGATCGTTTATATCATA
>JABUTQ010000187.1 GCA_021443605.1 Bacteroidales bacterium
TGGTCGGCGGCAAAGAGGATATTGTGGGGGTGTTTCAACACAGGGGAGAGGGTGTGCTGAATCTGACATATCTGCAGCGCCAACTCCTCCAGTTTACCGAGAGAGCCTTTTGGTTTTGTGAGGTTGTTTATCTTGTCTATTATTTCGTTCTTGAAATCCCCATCGAGGGGGCGAATATTGAAATTTCTCATAATCACTTGATTTTTAATGATATACCTGAAATGATAAGATATGCTTCATTCGCTTTTGATGCAACATATTGATTTACGTATCCTTGCAGGTCTGTGAACTTGCGTTGAAGGGCATTCTCTGACACGCCGCCGAGCCCGATTTCATTTGTGACAAAAACGAAAGTGGCGTCTTGGACAGAAAGTTTATCCAATTCAGTTTTTGCGAATGCAAAAGATTTATCTATATCTTCTTGATTTTCAAATAGGCAGTTGCTTGCCCACAAGGTGAGACAATCCACAAGCACGGTCTTGCCGCTGTAGTCGTGTCGGCCTATGAAAAGAGGCTCTTCGATTGTGCTCCATTGGGCGCCCCGCCTTGCCTGATGCTTTTTTACCCTGGCGGCCATCTCGGCATCAAACACTTGGGCTGTGGCAAGATACAAAGGGGTGTCCGACAGCTTCAACGCCATTTTTTCTGCAAATTCGCTTTTGCCGGATCTTTGTCCGCCCGTTATCAGTATGATTTCAGCCATAGTTTATGTTTTTGCAACTTCCTTTTGCTCAATTGTTTGTAATGTATTTAAAAGGGTTTCGGTATCTTCGCAGGTATAATTGCAAACATCTGCAAGGCTTTTGTCGCAATAGGCAGATGCCAGAAAAGCGATGGATATGTCTGCCTTCAGCAAGGCTGGCAAATCGTTTTTTCCGTCTCCAACAAACACAACCTTTTTCCCACTCCTACGGTATTGCTCCACTATCTCTTCCTTTTTGAGAATATAGGATAAGGAGCATATTCTGTTACCATCGACTATCGCCTTGGAGGTGAACGATTTACATCCAAGTGTGGATAGAAGTTTCTCCACCCAGCAGTCGAGATTGCTTGTGACAATGGCACAACTTTCCTTGTGACATTTTATGAAATCCACAATCTCCTGCCGGAGCGGAATCGTTTCAACTATGGATGATGCCTTGTCGATGGGGATATGCTTGAGCAAATCGATACGCCTTCGCAAATTGTTTTCGTAGTCACCATCTCCGGACAATGCGAATCTCGTGATGCTTTCTATCTCCTTGCATTTATCTGACAATGAGGCGATAAGAGGGATAGATTCCTCTTTTGTCAGAGTGCCGTCCATATCAAAAAGATACATCATCCGAGTTTTGGTATAAATTTTGGCAAATGTAAAAAATAATAGCCTGTCAAGGTTAAAAAAACAGAGTTTTTCTTAAATTTGCAAGATTAGAAATTTTGAAAACAGAATAGTATGAAACCGATAGTAAGTATCATAATGGGAAGTACGTCGGATATGCCGGTGATGAAATCGGCTGCCGAATTTCTCAATCAGATGGAGATTCCATTTGAAATCAACGCTTTGAGTGCACACCGTGTCCCCGCTCAGGTGGCAGAATTTGCAACAGGGGCGAAGGATAGGGGCATCAAGGTGATAATCGCCGGAGCCGGTGGGGCAGCCCATCTCCCGGGAGTGATTGCGGCAAGCACACCTCTTCCTGTAATCGGAGTGCCTGTAAATTCCTCAAACTCAATCAATGGAGTGGATTCTCTGCTCTCAATCCTCCAGATGCCTTCGGGTATTCCCGTAGCCACAATGGCGGTTGATGGAGCAAAGAATGCGGCAATTCTTGCCCTCGAAATTCTTGCCCTTTCAGATGAAAAGCTGATGGAGAAGATGGTTGCATTCAAAAAGGATCTCGAAAGCAAGATAGTGAAGGCAAACGAAGCCTTTGCAGAAATCAAATACAATTACAAAGTATAATCATAAGTTAATGGCATACAAGAAGATAGAAGAATACGACGCTGATATTACGCAGCAGCTGATGGAGCATTACCGACAGACATTGAGTCTGCTCGGGGAGGATCCTCAAAGGGAGGGGCTTTTGAAAACACCAGAGCGGGTGGCCAAATCGATGCAGTTCCTTACCAAAGGTTATAGCGAAGATGGTGCTGAGATTCTCCGTTCGGCGATGTTCAAGGAGAAGTACCAGCAAATGGTGCTCGTAAAGGATATCGAGCTCTTCTCGATGTGTGAACACCATCTGCTGCCGTTTTACGGCAAGGCACACGTTGCATATATTCCAAACGGATATATCACGGGGCTCAGCAAGATTGCCCGTGTCGTGGAGACTTTCTCCCGCAGACTTCAAGTGCAGGAGCGCCTCACAGTCCAGATTCGCGACTGCATCCAGGAAACCTTGAACCCGCTCGGTGTGGCCGTTGTAATAGAAGCAGCACATATGTGTATGCAGCTGCGTGGTGTGCAGAAGCAACATTCCATCACCACAACATCCGCATTTACAGGCACTTTCCTTAAAGACGAGCGCACTCGTGCGGAGTTCCTCAGACTTATCGGATTCAGTAAAGATATAATTTAACCATATAATGAAAATCGTAATTGCCGGAGCCGGTGAGGTCGGATGCCATCTTGCCAAGATGCTTCAACACGAGAAGCACGACCTTACCTTGATAGACGATGTGGAGGAAAGACTCGAAATGATCAGCGAGGATGCCGATATAGTGTCGGTATTCGGCAATCCCACCACCATTTCGGCCCTCAATGAGGCGAAGGTGGATAAGGCAGATCTCTTCGTCGCCGTATATCCGGCAAAAAATCAGGATATCAATATCGTGGCGGCCCTGCTTGCAAAGCAGTTGGGAGCAAAGAAAGTGACAGCCAGAATCAACAACTCTGAATATCTGCTGCACGAAAACAAGTTGATGTTCAAAGAGTTGGGGATAGATTTGCTTTTCTATCCCGAAGGAATTGCAGCTACGGAGATTGCCGGTCTTTTGAAGCAGACCGAAATCACAGAGTTCGTCGATTTTGCCCGAGGCCGTCTTCAACTTGTGGTTATGCGTCTGGATTCGGGAGCTCCTATGATTGACGTCACTGAGGAGAGCTTTGGCTTTTCGGGCTCCGAAATTCCGTTCAAGGTGTTGGCTGTGGCGCGAAAGGGGGAGACCTTCATTCCTACCGTGGATACGAAATTCCGTTTGGGAGACCTTGTGTATATCGTATGTCGGAAAGAGACCGTCGATATGGTGCTGGAATATACCGGAAAGACAGATTTCCGCATTGAAACGCTCACCATTCTGGGGGGTGGCCGTATCGGAGAGATGGTAGCAGAGAGGTTTGAGAAAGACGTACGGTCGGTGAAGTTGATAGAATTGAATAGGGACAGATGTGACTATCTTTCGAAAAAACTGAACAAGACATTGATAATCAATGGAGATGGTCGCAATTCCGATTTGTTTTTCGAAGCGGATGTCAAGAATTCCGATGCGTTCGTGGCTGTAACTTCCAGCTCCGAAACGAATATAATGGCATCTGTGGCTGTAAAGAAAATGGGTGTGCCCAAGGTGATTGCGGAGGTTGAAAACCTTGAATACATCCGTCTTGCAGAAGGGATGGGCATTGATGCCATCATCAACAAAAAACTCATCACAGCCGGAAGAATCTTCCGCTTCACGATGAGCAACAAGGTGCGCACCATCAAGACGATGAGCACTTCGAATGCCGAGGTTCTGGAGATGATAGCAAATCCGGAGAGTATGGTCACCAAAGCTCCCATTGGAGATCTAAGTTTTCCGGAAGACGCAAAAATTGGTGGAATCATCAGAGGCAGCGAATGTTTCATTGCCACGGCAGATTTTACCATCAAACCATACGACAGGGTTGCGGTGTTCGCTTTGCCCACTGCCCTCAAAAAGATTGACAAGTTTTTTGTTTAAGATATGAAAAAGACACTATTATTTTTGTTAACTATCTTAATGATAGTTGGTTGTAAGAAACAAGATAATACCTACCGTACTTCGGTTGAGCATCCGCGGTGGTTTGGCAAGGCCGTTATGTATGAAATGAATATAGCTGATGCCACTCCCGAGGGGACATTCAAGGCGGCAGAGGCCGTGCTCGACAATCTGGCAGAGCTTGGGATTGACGCCATAAGGCTCAATTCGATATTTCCTGCAGATTCGTTGGGCGCAGTAGTGAAATACAAGGGGGTAAATCCGGCCTATGGAGAATTCGAAGACTTTTTCAGTTTTGTGGATTATGCACACACAAAGGGTATCAGAGTCGTCATTGACTGGGTAAGTGATTGTGTGTCAAAGGAATCGGAAATTGCAAAGGAGCATAATGATTGGATTGTGGCTGATGATGGTTCTTCTGAAGTGGCTTCCCTGAACTATGAAAACACAGACGTTTGGGCAGATCAATCCGCCAATATGATATTTTTCGAGGCACGCAAGATTGATGGTATATGGGGTTGTGGCCTCAATTCCGTTCCTGCCGATTTCTGGAACGAGACTGCCCGTATTGGAAGGGAAGACAGGCCTCAAATGATATTCGTGACTGACGGCGAAATCCCCGAACTTCAAGAGAAAGGGAGCAATGCCTATCTTGCAATTTCGCAGATAGAGCAGTGGGAGGCACTTTCCGCCGGCAAGTTCGATGCCGATTCTCTTGCAAACTTCTATGTGAATTTCAGCAAGATGCCTGTCGGTACTCTTCCCGTGAACTTTACCGCAGAGAGCCTTGTGGAAGGGTGCGAGGATGCCCAGGTGGCAGAAAAGATAATGAAGCAGTTTGCCGCCCTCTCGTTTGTGGTTCCCGGCGTTCCTCTAATCGCAGGCGGTACCCGTGGGATGGACACTTTCTATAAAGATCTTATAAATCTGAGGAATAAGCACGCTTCTCTTTGGGCTTATCCATTGGGTGGGGATATGGCAGTTCTGCCAAGCGACCATCGCTCTGAGATATTTGCCTTCGAAAGAGAGGTGGAAGGGGATATATGCTTGGCTATGTTCAATTTCTCCGACAAAGAGGTGGAATTCAACATAGCAAATCACATCACCACAAAGGATCGCAAGTTCTTGCTCCCTCCTCACGGATTCCATATCATATTTGCCGTGGGCGATTGTTTTGGCGATTGCGATGAAATTCAGGAATAATATTGTAAATCAACTTAATACAACTAAACTAATACTACCTATGAAACCAACTTTATTAATTCTGGCTGCCGGAATGGGCTCGAGATACGGCTCGCTCAAGCAGATGGACGGGCTCGGCCCCAACGGCGAGGCAATCATCGACTATTCAATTTATGATGCTATCCGCGCCGGTTTTGGAAAAATCGTTTTCGTTATCAGACACTCTTTTGCAGACGCTTTCAAAGATCATTTCAGGGAAGAAAGATTCGGCAATAAGATTAAGTTTGAGTTTGTGTATCAGGAGCTTGACTATCTGCCCGAGGGTTTTTCCGTTCCCGAGGGGAGAGAGAAGCCGTGGGGCACCAACCACGCTGTGATGATGGCAAAGGATGCTATTCACGAGCCATTTGCAGTGATAAATGCAGATGATTTTTACGGAAAGGAGAGTTTTGAAACTTGTGCAGAATATCTCAAATCGATTGAAGGGACTGCCGGAAAATATGCCATCGTGGGTTATTCTCTGAAAAATACGTTGTCTGAATTTGGTACCGTTTCACGCGGTATCTGCCAGGTGGATGCAAACGGGTATCTCACCGGTATTCAGGAAAGGACTTCTATCGGCTATTTTGATGGCAAAGTGAAATACGATGATGGCGGGGAAAAGGTTGAGGTGGATCCCGATTCTTGTGTATCAATGAATTACTGGGCTTTTACTCCCGATTATTTTGAACATTCGGAGCGTATTTTTAAAGACTTCCTGGTTGAAAGCGCAGGCAAATTGAAGGCTGAATTTTTCATTCCTTATGCAGTGGATAGGCTCATTTCCGAGAAGAAGGCCACCGTAAAAGTTCTCGAATGCGAAGCCAAATGGTTTGGCGTGACCTACAAGGAAGACCGCCCCTTCGTTGTCGAAAAGATAAACAAACTCATCGAAGCCGGAGTCTATCCGAAATAGATTTCCGTCAAGACTTGAAATATAAGAAAACCGCCTTGGACCATTGAAGACCAAGGCAGTTTTTATTTTCATTCTGAGCCGCAGGCGAAGAATCCCGCCAAAGTGAGCCATGTACAAAAGGTCGCATAGGCTTACATGACTTTTGTGACCTTGTATCTCGTCATACAG
>JABUTQ010000262.1 GCA_021443605.1 Bacteroidales bacterium
CCAAGAATATTGTCCGAACAGAAAATGACAGATATATTCATTGATATGTATCTGACAGACAGATATATAGATTCCCATCCAGAATTTCGGGAGATAGCAGATACCACTTTTGTATATGGGCCGATTCTCGAATATTACGGCTACACGCAAGAAGATTTCCTCAACTCCATAAACTATTATCTCACAAAGTTCAACAAGTACGAGAAGATTTTGAAAAACGTAAAGGAATACTTTGAGAAGATGCAAGAAGAGGCTACACAGGAGTTGGATTTGTCGATGAAAGAACTTGAAGAAGATAATCCTGTCGATGAGAATTGGGACGAAGCGGACGACCAAGTGAAAAAAGAGACTAAGAAAAAGAGTCGGAGCAAAAAGAATAAGGAGGAAAAGAATTGATTTACAATGCAGATTGGGTAATACCCGTTACCGGCACCCCTATACGGAACGGATATGTCGAAATAGCGGAAGACGGCACAATCGTCTCTGTTTCAGATGCGGTATCGTGCCCGGTGGAAGCCGTGAAGTTGAATGGAATTCTTGCTCCGGGATTCACAAACTGCCATTGCCATATAGAACTCTCCCATCTGAAAGGGCTTTTCAAACAAGGCACGGGAATGGACGGCTTCATCCAGCAGATAAATGCCCTGCGCACTTCCATCGACAGGAAAGGGCGTCTCGATGCCATTGATAAAGAGATGGAAAGTCTTTACAATCAAGGAGTTTCCGCGATGGCTGATATCAGCAACTGCGATGAAAGCTTCGCAGCCAAAGCATCATCTAAAATATACACGCGCACATTTCTTGAGGTCTTCGGCACAGAGCCGGAAGATGCCACTGCCATTGTGGCAAATGCCATCGAACTTCAAAAGAAAGCATCAGAATATGGGTTGGATGCAGCTCCCACCCCCCACTCCTGCTACACTATGAGCCCCCTTTTGAACAGACTCTCGGCGGCCGAAGGGCTCAAGAGCGGATATATCTCCTATCACAGCCAGGAGAGCGACCAGGAAAACGATATGATTCGCTATGGCAAGGGAGAGTTGTTTGATGATTACCACGCAAGGGGATGCAGTATGCCTCCGGTAATGGGGATTTCATCTTTGGAATATTTCATCAGGAATCTTTCTGAAGCGGTTGAAATGCCGGTCGAAGGGAACGTGATACTCGTACACAACGTGGATACCGACCAAGTGAGCATTGATGCTGCGCTCAAGGCATTCAAACACCCGTACTGGGCATTGTGTCCATTATCCAACATCTTTATCCACAGGCAATTGCCACCTATCGGGCTTCTCCGCCAAAACGGTCTGAAAATCTGCATAGGGACCGACAGTCTCTCAAGCAACACACAACTCTCAATGATTGCAGAGATGAAATGCATTCAAGACAATTTCCCCGATATTCCCCTTGAAGAGATTGTCAAATGGGCCACATTGAACGGTGCCGAGGCAGTTGGAAAGAATGAACTTCTCGGATCGTTCATCCCCGGAAAGAAGCCGGGAGTTGTATTGATAGAAAATGTTGATATAGAAAATCTTAAACTTACAGACACAAGTTTTTCAAGAAGATTGGCATAGCGATGAGCATACATTTCAGCGAAATAGTTTACGGCCCGATAAAGAGCAGGCGGTTGGGGAGTTCCCTTGGAATAAACCTCAGTCCGATAAATGGCAAGCTCTGCACTTTCGACTGCATCTACTGCGAATGCGGGTGGAACAAGGATGGACGCAACGACCATACGCTCCTCCCCTACGAGGTTATTTCAGAGGCACTTGAAGCCAGGATAAGGGAACACGCCGAAGGCCTTGACAGCATCACTTTCTCCGGGAACGGAGAGCCTACGCTCCACCCCGATTTTCCGAAGATAATAGAGCGAACAAGGGAAATCCGCGACACATATTGCCCCAAGGTACAGATTTCGGTCCTCTCAAACGCCACACAACTGCATCGCGCGGGAGTAAAGGAAGCATTGGCATCGATAGAGAATCCGATTCTGAAAATAGATTCCGCTTTGGAGGATATTGCCGCCATAATCGACCGTCCCACAGGAAGTTACTCTGTGGAGCAGGTTAAGGAGAATCTGAAATGGTTCAATGGAAATTTTGTCTTGCAGACAATGTTCCTAAAAGGAAATGTGGAAGGGCGTATGATTGACTGCACCTCTCCCGAAATCGCGGAGCCGTGGATTGAACTGGCAAAGGAGCTCCACCCTCGAGAGGTGATGATGTACACTTTGGACCGTGTCCCCCCTTTGTCGGGATTGGAAAAGGTTGAAAAAGAGAAAATGGAACAGATAGCCGACAGACTCCGGTCTGAAGGGATAAAGGTGATAGTAAAATGAGAGTCGTACTGCAAAGGGTAATTGAATCGTCTGTCACGATTGACGGGAAAATAGTCGGAAAGATTGGCCGCGGAATGATGGTTTTGTGCGGGTTTGAAGATGCCGATACCGATGAAGATTTGGAATGGACGGCCAAGAAAATTCTCGGCTTGAGGATTTTCGACGATGAAAACGGAGTGATGAATCTCTCTGTATGTGACACCGATGGTGAATTGCTGGTAGTGAGCCAGTTCACCCTTATGGCATCTACCAAGAAAGGGAACCGCCCCTCATACATAATGGCGGCAAAGCCCGAAATATCGGTACCGCTGTACGAAAAATTCAAGGCTATGCTGAGCGAAGGTCTGGGAAGACCTGTTCAATGCGGCCACTTCGGAGCTGACATGAAGGTAGCTCTGATAAACGACGGCCCCGTAACCATCTGCATCGATTCGAAAAACAAAATCTAAACAATATGAATTATCTGGAAAAATACGGATACACTCCGGAAAACATTGATTCTAAAGTACTTGCCGTAAAGGAAAACTTATCAAAATGGAGTAATGGGAGCGTCTATTGTGCAGCTCTCGGAATGATAGACTTGACATCCCTCACAGTAACGGACACCCCATCCAAGATCGCATCGATGGTGGAAAAGGTAAACAATTTCCATTCGGTGTATCCTTCCCTGCCATTACCGGCATCCATTTGCGTATATCCCAATTTTGCAGGGGTAATCAACAAGACCAGAAGTAGCAAGGATATTCATATCACGGTAGTTGGGGGATGCTTCCCGGCATCGCAGAGCTTCCTTGACGTAAAGATTCTCGAGTGCGTAAATGCGGTAAAAGACGGAGCAGATGAAGTTGATATAGTACTGGCTCTCAATGCTTTTCTGGAAGGAAATTATGAAGGTGCGGCACGCGAAATCAGCGAAATCGGAGCAGCAATACGCAAGGTAAATCCGGAAGTGCACCTGAAAGTGATTCTCGAGACCGGCTCGCTGAAGAGTTATGAAAACATAGCCACCGCCTCTTTCCTTGCTATGGAAGCCGGAGCCGATTTCATCAAGACCTCAACAGGCAAGACAGAGCCTGCCGCCACACCGGAAGCTGCATATATAATGTGTGAATGCATTGCCGCTTTCAAGGCAAAGACCGGACGCAGTATCGGGTTCAAGCCTGCCGGCGGAATAGCCAGCGCCGCAGACGCAGCCCTCTATTATGGGATTGTGGATACGGTACTTGGAGAAAAGTGGCTGAACAACAAGATGTTTCGCTTCGGTGCAAGCCGAATGGCAAACAATCTTATCTCCGCCCTTGAAGGGAAGGAAGTCAAATATTATTAGAATTATTTCGACTGAACAATCTCCAGCTCCTTTGTAAGGGGGCCGCTCTTGAATGTAAGAGTGCTCCGCTGTTCCTTTCCGGTGGTGTTTTCCGGAACGGTGATAATCACTTTGGTTTTGCCTACCCCCTCTTTATCAGGGACTATAGTCAAATAAGGATTTGTGCAATCAACTGTCCAAGAGTCATTTGCTTCTACAACAACCACTACTTCACCACCTGCTTGCGGCACAGAAGCCTTGGTCTTGTCTATTTCGAGATAAGGAGCGGGGGCCTGGGTAATAATCAGAGAAGCCGATGAGGTGGTAGATTCCCCTTTTGCAGTGAAAGTCACCTTGAAACTGTTTGTGATTTCGCTTTCAGTGGGAGGGACTATCACAGTCACCATATTGCTGCCCGCCGACATCGATTCCGGAAATATGATGTCATCGTCATCGCAGGTGGCTGTCCACGCAAAATTTGAGGAGACCAAAGTGGAGACCTCTCCGCCATCATACCCGACATTTGCACTGGCGACTGAGACAGATATCACAGGAGCGACATCCTCAGTGCAGGAAACAACCAAAAAAGAGAATAAAACTATCAGTGAAAATATTTTTTTCATACCTTTACATCAAAATTATCGGGTAAAAGTCGGCAAAAATCGGCGAATTTCAAAGGGTTTTAAAGAATAATAATGAAGAAAATCATCGGCATATCGGCAATAATACTGTCAATTTTCTGTATATCAACCGTTTCTTCTTGCGAGAAATATATCCTTCCGGAATTGAAACTGCTTCAGGACACATTATGGGCAGAGGCTATGGGGGAGGAATTTCGAGTAGGAGTTGTATGCAACACCATCTGGAACATCAGTAACCCCACGGAGGCTGCGTGGATTTCGTTTGACACTACAGATGAGACGGTAATAGTGGTAGTTGTGGATGAAAACACCGATGCCGAAGAGAGGGAACACACCATAATTGTCAAGACCGAAACGCTCCAAAAAACTATAGTGGTGATTCAGGACGGGAAAGAAGAAGACGACGAAACTACTGGGCTATAAAACGATAGACAATCTCCCCCTCTTGCTGCTCCGGCGAATTTACAGACGAAAAGACAGACCTTTTCGCTGCACTGAGAGCAAAATCCCAAAGCGAAGAATCATTTGCAGAGGCACCGGCCACCACTTCGGCCTTGATCACGCGCCCTTTCTTGTTCACGATTATCCTGACGGCAACATCCCCGGAGCCATAGCCACGATAAGCCGGCACGGGGAGATTGTATGCCTTGCGTCCATCAAGGCGCCAAGAAATCACGGACGGCCCGCTATAAGGCTTATCATCGCTGTTGACTTTGTCATCTTTCTTGTTCAGAGCCGCATAGGCGTCCTGATCCGCCTTGTCTATCGCCTGAGATTTAGCCTTTGTGGCATCCAGCTTGCGTTGCAGGTCCCGCGCTTCATCATAAACCTTTGAAGGATCCTTGTGTCTGTCGTCTTTGAGCCTTTCTCCTGCATTTACCGCAACGTTTCGCACTCTGCCGGAGGGGGCGGCAAGGAGTTGGTCCAATTCCTTGCTCACTTTTTCCTTCATTTCGATGACCTCTTTTTCCCGTTCAATCTCCTCCTGCTTCGAAAAATCGAGCACAAAGGAGGTTTCCTTGCTCACAACACCACCGATGGAGCAGACAAGGAGAACTATCAAAACGGACAAATGGAAAATCAAGGTGACATACAAGCCTACCTTGTTTTCCATTTTTTTCTTTTTGGAAGCCATACGACTACTCAGCCTTTTCTTTCATTATATTGTGTATTGCTGAAAGCAATATGTTGATACCCACTTTATTATGGCCGCCTTGAGGAATAATGATATCGGCATATCGCTTGCTTGGGGCGATGAACTGCAAGTGCATCGGCTTGACCGTCTTCTGGTAACGGTTCATCACGGAATCAACGGTTTTTCCCCTCTCCACGATATCGCGGGAGATGACGCGCATCAGGCGGTCATCGTCGTCGGCATCCACATAAACCTTTATATCCATCTGCTCCCTAAGCTCTTTGCTGGTAAAAATCAGAATCCCCTCAATGATGATTATTTCTGCCGGCTCCACGTGTATAGTCTCCGTCTTGGACCTTGAACAGGTAAGATAAGAATAGACGGGCTGTTCTATCGCATTCCCTTTCTTTATCTCCTTTATCTGCTCAATCAACATTTCGAAATCTATTGCATCGGGATGGTCAAAATTCAGAGCCTGTCTCTCCTCCATCGGGAGATGGGAGTTGTCCTTGTAATAAGAATCTTGTGGAATGACCACAATCTTCTCGCCCATAGATTCTTGAATTTTTTTTACTACGGTGCTTTTCCCCGATCCGGAGCCGCCGGCTATACCAATAATCAACATATCAGCCTAATATTTTAGAATTCAGCGTTTTTGGGAGTTCTTGGGAACGGAATCACGTCACGGATGTTGCTCATTCCGGTAACAAAAAGGAGGAGTCTTTCGAAGCCGAGACCGAATCCGCTGTGGGGCACGGTGCCGAAACGCCTTGTGTCTATGTACCACTCCAGATTCTTTCTGCTCATTCCGAG
>JABUTQ010000328.1 GCA_021443605.1 Bacteroidales bacterium
TTCACCTGCAGCACCCGTTTCCCGTGCCATTCGCGGATAATTGTGGTGTATTTGACTTCTGGCTTGCAGAATATGGTGGCTGCAGCTTCAATCACGTGGGCCTCTTCATCCTCGTGTTTCAGCCCGACAATCTTTCCGTTGTCCTTCACCCCAATCAGCAGCCTTCCGCCATCGGTGTTGGCAAAGGCTGCGAGTGAGCGTGAAATCTTTTTAGTATCGCTTATGAAATATTTGAAATCCTGATGGAGGTGTTCCCCTTCGGAAATCATCTTTTCCAATAGAGTCATAACTGTTACGGAGGCGATAAATCAAACCCCGTGCAAAGATAACATTATTTGAACTCTATCACCATAGAACTCATCGGTTCGATAGTGTAAGGGGTGTCGAATGCGATGTCTGTTTCAGAGAGGATATCGGTGCCGAAAGAGGATTGTCCCAGACAAGAAATATATTTGTTCCAATCTATTTCGACAGGCTTGGCAGAGGCATTCAAAACCACCATAACTTTCTGTTTTTCAGCTATTCTGAAATATACAAAAAGGTTGCCGGTAGAGGAGAATGTCTTTGTCTTGCCACTGTGGATAGCTGTCGCACCCTTGCGCCATTGGAACAGGCGTGAAGTGAAATCGACCAGTTCGTTCTGGCTGGCAGTGCGCCCCTCTGCATTGAACCACGCTTGGGGAAAATCCACTCGGCGAGAACCATCGCCGCCCCGTCCATCTGCACGCATCATATTTTCGTCCCCGACATAGAGCTGCGGCATTCCGCGCAGGGTACCGATAAGTGTCAGACATAGTTTCATCCTTGCAACCACCTCTCTTTCAGGGCGTCCCTTCCCGATACTCTTGTCGATGAGGTCTGCGGCACGGTCGGTGTCGTGGTTGGTGAGGAATAGCATTATCCTGTCTATGTCGGCATATTCCCCATCGTGGGCAAGGCACTGGTAAACCTTTGTAAGCCCTTCGCCCCAGCTTGTTTCGCTCTTTCCGAAGGCCGGCATCGCCTCCCATATCGCATCGAGCAGAGGGAAGTCCATCACCATAGGGAGATGCGAATCGTACTTGTCGTAATTCTTCTTTCCGCCCTGCCAATAAGCCACTTGTGCCGGAGAGTGAATCCAGCATTCGCCCACAATCGTCAGACGGGGATATTCATTCAATACTCCCTTGGTCCAGGCGGCAATCTCCTCTTTGCCGTTATATGGATAAGTATCTACGCGAAGACCATCTATCCCTGCCCATTCTATCCACCATATTGCGCTCTGAATGAAGTATTTGAGAAGATATTGGTTGTCCATGTTCATATCGGGCATAGATGTGTCAAACCACCCTTCTGTGCAATATGTTATGTCTTCTTCTGTGGCATTGGGAGATGAAAGCGCTTCGAGCGCATAGTTGCTTCGGGTAAATTCAGGCCACTGGTGTATCCAGTCTTGGAAGGGGAGGTCTTTCATCCACCAATGTGCTGTGCCACAGTGGTTTGTGACAAAATCCATCACCATCTTTATGCCGTGATTATGCGCCTCGGCAGTCAGATTCTTGTAATCATCGTTCGAGCCATAACGGGGGTCTATCATATAATAATCTGAGCAGGCATATCCGTGATATGAATATATCGGCTCGTCGTCAAGCAGCAGGGGAGTGCTCCAAAGTGCTGTAACTCCAAGATTTTCAAGATAATCGAGATGGTCTGCAATTCCCTTGATGTCGCCGCCGTGACGGCCGTCCTTGCTGTCATAATTCGCCTTTTCCAAACAACCTTCCACCGAATCGTTTGAAGAATCTCCGTTTGCAAAGCGGTCAGGCATAATGAGATAGAGCATGTCGGCAGAAGTGAAGCTTTTCCTGTCAGAAGCATTCTTCTTGCCGATGGTATAATTGAAATTGCTCGCTTGCCCATTGCTGCGGGTAATCTTGAAGACATAAGTGCCTGGGAGAGCATCCTTATCGATTGCGATGTCTGCAAACAGATAATTCGGGCTTTCGGCATTGTGCAGAGCCTTCACGGCCACGCCGGATGCCCTCATACCATCCCTATAAACATCTAATGCTGCACCGGAAAGCTCTTTCCCGTGCAGCATCAGTTGAAGTTCGGTATTCATCCCCACCCACCAGCAGGGGGGCTCTATATGTGAGAGGCCATTGTCGGAAACGGTCTCCGACACGGCCGGTTTGTCATTTACTTTGCAAAAAAAAACCTGTATCCCCAAGGCTCGATGGTGAGCGGTGCTCCGTCCCAGGTGATCGTTGCCTCTTTTGCAGAGAGATTGAAGAGGCATTTCACGCTATCGTCGCCTGCGGTGCGGGAGAAGGCGAGAATCTGGTCTTTGCACTCCGTGTCGATGAATACGACAGGAGATTCGTCTGCAAGGTTATAGAGGGCGGGATGGGCCTTGTATTGAGCCACAAGCCCCTTGTAAAACTCAGTGAAGTTATTGGGATCGTTCCAGTTGACAGGATCTTTCTCGAAGAACTCAAGCCTATGGTTCATTCCAACTTCCTGGCCGGTATAGATGAGAGGCATTCCCGGAAGGGCGAAAGTGAGGGCGGCGAAAGCCTTTACACCTTCACCATAGCGCTCAAACTCAGTGCCATTCCAAGAGTTCTCATCGTGATTGGTAATGAGGTTCATCGATATGCTTGCATCGGGGAATTCGGTCCTGTGCTGGTTTACAAAATTCCTATAGTCGTCGAGAGTCTTTGTGCCGGCAGCTATATCGTTCATAATATGGAGGTTTTGCCAGGCATAGTAGGCATCGAACGAATTTACGAGCAGGTCTGCTGCTTCGGCTTCGGCAAGCATAAAGATGTTGCAGTTCTCCTTTCTGAGCTTTTCAGTGGCCATATCCCAGAACCAGGTGGGCACTTCGTATGCCACGTCGCAACGGAAACCGTCGATTCCGCACTCCTTCACCCAAAACATCATTTCACCTGCCATTGCATCGGCCACGCCCGGAGATTCGTAGTTCAGCTGTGCGATGTCTGTCCAGTCATAACGGACAACAAGGGCGCCGGTTGAGTCTCTGTAGTACCAGTCGGGATGTTCTTTTGTCCAAGGGTGATCGGGAGCAGTGTGGTTTGCAACCCAGTCGAGAATCACCTTGAATCCCATTCCGTGTGCGGCATTCACGAAGTCCATAAAATCTTCCATAGTTCCGAACTCGGGATTGATTGCCTTGTAATCGGTGATGGCATAATAGCTTCCCCAAGTCCCTTTGCGGCATTCTACACCGATAGGATAGGGGGGCATTACCCAAAGGATATCCACTCCAAGTTCTTTAAGCCTTGGAAGATTGGCTGTTACGGCCTTGAAAGAGCTTTCAGGGCTATACTGGCGCACATTCACCTCGTAGATGACGGCATTCTTTACCCAATCTGCATGCTTTACGTTGGTTACGGGGGCGTCTGCCGTTTGCTTGGCTTGGCCTCCTCCGCAGCCGGTCAATGCAAAAATTGTGGCTGCAATAGCGAAAAATGACAGGATTTTTTTCATAATGATATGATTGTTAGTTGTTTATTACTTAGTAATGATTTGATACCCGAGGGGAGCTGTCTCAATGTCAACACTTGATTTTCCGTCGGCGGTTTTGAGTCCGAGGGGAAGTTCGAGAGTCTTTTTCACGGGAGAGTTGCCCTTGTTGATGGCAGTGATTACCCAATCGCCCATATAGTTTCTCAACCAGGCGATGAAATCACCTTCGCAGCAGAGGAGCATCCAGTCGCCATAGAGAAGTGGCATTGAACTGTTTCTGGTGGCAATCATCTTGCGAAGCTGCTCATTAACAGATGCTTCGAATTTGTTCTTCGGCTCAAACTGAGACCAGCGGCGGTTGTCGGGATCGTTCGCTCCGGGCTGTCCCCATTCGTCTCCGGTGTAGATGCAGGGCACTCCGGGAACGGTTGTGACCATTGCGTGGAGAAGGGAGAGTTTCTTGTATGCCAAAGTGTCCTTCACTCCGATCTCTCGTTTCCAGCCCGCCATTTTCTGATCCTCCAAGGGCGATACGTCTCCCGATGCAAGGCTGATGAAACGGCTTCTGTCGTGGTTGCCGGTCATAATTCCCATCACGTTGTGCCCGCCGTAAGTGTCGTGAGAAGTGGCCACGGTGTTTGCAAATTCGTCGAAACTCTTGTTCCAGATGAAAGCATCAGTGAATCGGTCGGTGACGTTGAAATCGAATTGGGAGTCGAGCATTCCGTTCTTGACATAGATTGATATCAGCTCCGGAGAGCCGTATGTTTCTCCAATCTGGAAAAGATTGCGGTCCGGGAACTCTTTGAGTAACTTCTGAGTGAGTTTTCTCCAATATACTTCCGGGATATGTTTGCAGGCATCGTGTCTGAATCCGTCGAAGTCGAAATTCCTCATCCACACGAGGGCAGAGTCGGTGAGGGGCTCGTTGACATCCTCTCTCTCGAGGTCGAGGGTGGGGATGTGCTTGTCAAACCAGGTCGTGAGGCGGAACTCGTCCCAAAGTTCGAAATTCGGACGGCCGTCCGGAGTGGTGTCCGGAGTGGTCCAGTCCGGGTGTTCTGTGAGGGTGGGACTGGCAATGTGTGCGTGGTTTGCAACATAGTCCAAAAGGACATTGTCTCCGTGCTGGTGAGCCGTGGTGAGCATCTCCCTCAACTCTTCCTCAGAGCCGAAACGGGCATCGAGTTTCGTGAGATAATACGGCCAATAGCCGTGATAACCACTGAATTTTGTGTATGGATCCTGATTCAATCCCCAGGCATCCATAGGGTTCTGGGTTATTGGAGAAATCCATAATGTATTGACCCCCAGTCTGTCAAGGTATCCATCACGCAGTTTTGCAGTGACACCTGCAATGTCTCCTCCCCAATAATCTACTTTCGGAAGCACCTCCTTTGGATTGTTGATTTTCCAGTCGTTGGCGGGATTTCCATTATAGAAACGGTCCAACAGAATCTGGTACATCACCATTGCCTGGCGGTCGTGGCGGTCGAGCTTATCTGTGCTGACAATCACTTTTCCGTACTCTATCGGCACGAGAATGTCTCCGCTGACTCCGTTTGCACATACCTCAATGATTCTGATGAAAGATCTGCGCATTTTTGCAGCGGCGGCAGGGACGGTTACCTTGAACTCGCGTTCTCCGCTCTTTTGCAGATTTGTTGCGGGAATCACAGAATTTTGCCATAGTGCGAGGTAAAGCCCTTCAGAATCGCTTCTCACATAAAAGCTCTTGCCATCGGAAGAAGCCCCGACTGTAGTGATATGCGGTCTGCCGGCAGATATATCTTCTTTTTTCTTCAAGATAATGCTTCCACTCTCTCCCTCAGATGTAATTGTAAGAGTACCAAGATGTTGACTGTCCGCAGAGGTCAAAATCATCAACGTGTCGTTCCCTGCGGAGAGGGAGCTGACTTGAGCGATGTCGCTTTTGAAAGAGCTGATTGTGCCTATTGCCGGGAAATAGTCCCTTACCAGCATAATCGTGGTGTCGGACTCGAGGGTGCAGATTGATGCAAGGGATGCCTTTTCATTGAAATAGGAGCCGCTGTTCACGCCTGTGCAGGCGGCAAGTGCAAGAACGGCTGATGCAAGAGGGAGGATATGTTTTTTCATAGTGACGTGTTATTTTACTTTGAATATTACCGAAGAATTGCCTCCGAGGGTGAGATACCAGCCGGCGGTGGTTTGTTTTGTGGTGGCAGTGCCCAGACAGATTACCATCTTGTCGAGAGAGTCCGTAAACTCGATAGCCACGGCACTTGTGTTGACATTGTGCACTACAAGCAAGGTTTCCGAGCCTGAAGTCATATACCAGCAGGAGATTCCCGGATTGGGGAAAGATGCGTTATATGTCTGATGTTCAGACATTTTTCCGGAGTATAAGGCGGGATAGGAGTTTCTTACAGCAAGGAATTTCCTGTAGGTTCCCAGGACAGAATTGGCATCGCTCTGCTGTGCTTCAACAGAAATGTTTTCTGTGAGCATTGCGTTGTCAACCTTTCCGTCAAGTTTTTTCGCTGCCACTGCACCGCTCTTCGTCCATTTCATCGGCGTGCGGACATATTCGTCTCCATTGGCCTTTGTACCATAATAGCCGAGCTCCTCACCTTGATAGATGAAAGGTTTCCCTTCGGCGGTCAAAAGGAATGCTGCGGCCTGTTTCTCTTTTATGGCAGACTTGCCGAGGGTGCTTCCGGCACGGTCTTCATCGTGGTTGGAAAGTTTTGTGGAAGCTAT
>JABUTQ010000139.1 GCA_021443605.1 Bacteroidales bacterium
GTTGACGGTTATATCGCATTCCAGGTTGAACAGCCGGGTTCAGTTGTCCTCAAAGCGGTGGATCCGAACGGCAAGGGCGGCCACTTCGTTGTGGGCGTTGGTCCGTTGAACGGCAGCAGCATCGCAGTGAAAGGTGGTGCAGCAGCAATGACCGACAGCGACGCTCCCGTGAAGATTCTCATCAGGGACATCACCGAACCTTCATTGGTATATATCTATCCTTCAGGCGAAATAAGCCTCGAGAAACTTTCTTGGTCTGCAGACCTCACCCCTATCAATACGGCACTCCACTCTCCTTCTGCAAAGGCAGATCCCGCAACAATCACCGCAGGTGAAGGCGAAGATGTCGTAATCAGCTGGGAACCTGTAGAGAATGCTTACAGCTACTCTGTAGTATTCAGTGGCAAGACCTACATTGTGGAAGAAGGGACAAGCTACACCATCGGTTCAAACGTGACCAGTATGCTCGATGCCGGAAGCTACAAGGCTGAAGTTTATGCAAACCCCGGAAAGGAAGATATCTATAACACTGTATCTGAGGCAGGTATAGCAGCATTTGCCGTACAGCCGAAGGGCGGAGAAGCTCCTCCTTCTTCTCTCGTTGTTTCTTCAGTTGAAGAACTTGTCAACGCCATCGAGGCCGGCAAGAACGAGATTACCCTCAAGTATAGCGACAAGCCATACGAAATCGGAGCAATGGCAATTACCACACCTATCCACCTCTATGGACAGACTGTAGGAAACAAGAAGACTCCTATCGTAGCCGGATTCACCCTCAGCGGCAATATCATCGGTGAAGGACACGGCTCAGTAGTATTCAGCAACCTCGACATCACAAACGACGGCACCCTTTCTGTCATCGTGGAAGACAAGAATGCCGATATGGCTCCTTTCGTCGATACCGTTGCCCTCATCGGTTGCGACATCCACGGAACAAAGGCCCTCTACGACAATTCGGGCAAGGCAGCTTCTTGCGTCCAAACCCTTATCATCAAGGACAACTACGTTGACAACTGCTCAAACGGCGCTGACTTCATCGACCTCCGATCAGGTGCTCACCACACGGTGAAGATTCTCAACAACACCTTTGCAAACAGCTGCCGTACCTTCATCCGCACGGATGCCGGTCACGAGCTCAACTATCTCACAGTCCGCAACAATACCTTCTATAAGGTAGCCACCAACTCAAGCAGCAAGGACAACAACGGTATCTTCCACGTAAGAAGTGCCGCCGGCGCAGGTCTGTCTGAGTATAAGGTTGCAAACAACATCTTCTACTCTATTCCTATTGACGTAGATCCTGAAAATGCTGCCGGATTCCCTAAATTCAAGAGCAAGAGCGGTATCGACCCGATTACCATAACCAACAACTGGTTCTACAACTGCGAAGACCGTGAGGAGAGAGCCGCATATTCATTCTGGGCTTACTTCTCTAAGGAAGCTGCTACGGCAGGCGGTGGAGCAATCCTCCCCGCAGATCCTTGCAAGGATGCTGAGAATGGCGACTTCACCCTTGTAAACGGTGTCGTGATGAATGCAAATGCCGGAGATCCCCGTTGGAATCCTATGAGTGGTGGAACACCTACTTCGGAGATTACCGTAAAGAATACTGACGAATTCCTTACAGCCATTGCCGCAGGCAAGAGCACAATCACCCTCGCTGCCGGACAATACGACCTTACGACTGTGGATCCCGCTGTCACAGAGGTAGTAAACGGCAAAATCACCCTTGTATCTTCTCTCAATCTCATTGGTGAGACAGGAGCAGAGTTCATCGGTGGATTCATCTTCAAGATTGGTGCGGAACAGTTCACTGCAAACAACGTTTTCTTCAACGGAAATGGCGCAGTGGATAATGTATTTGAAGTTGCAGAGGCCGGAGCAGAGCTCAGAAGTTTCATTGTAAAGAACTCTGTGATAAAGGATTACAAGAATCGCCTCTTCTATATGGGAGTTGAAGCCAAGGTTGCTTCCGTAGAATTCCTTAACATTCAGGTTTCAGGAAAGGAAGGTGCAGATTTCACAAGCGGTGACTTCATCGACATCCGCAAGGGTACTGCAAACGCAGTTAAGTTCCAGAACAGCACCGTAAGCAATGCAGTGCGCACTTTCGCCCGCATCGATGCAGCCGTTGTACTCAACTCATTCCTGGTTGCCAACAACACGTTCTACAATCTCTGCTATGTTGACAGCAAGGACAACAACGGTATCTTCCATGTTAGATCATCTTCTATCGACGAATCTGCTTACATCGTGAAGAACAATATCTTCGCAGGAATGCACCGTGCAGCAGCAGAGCCTTCACAGGCAAACGGATATCCGAAGCTCGTGTCAACCAACACCGCCAGCAAGATTCCGACTTTCACCCACAACTACTTCAACGACCTCGACACCCTTTCAGAAGGATTCAACTTCTGGACTAAGGATCGCGTGACTGAAGAAGTTGCAACTGCAGGGTTCGGAATCGTCCTCGCTGAGACTCCTTTCAAGGATGCGGCAAATGGGGACTTCACCCTCGAAAACGCCCTTGCAGCCTCTGAAAAGGTAGGAGATCCTCGCTGGAACGTCAACTCAGGCAAATATGTCGGCCCTACTTTCAATGTGTCAAGCACTTCTGAACTGCTTATGGCAATCGCTGCCGGCAAGACCAACATCACCCTTGAGGGCGGTGTGACTTACGACCTGTTCGATGCTGAAAATGAGTCGGTTGCAAGTGGTGTTCTCTCTGTAAACGGAGACCTTGCCCTCAACGGCAAGCTCAGCCACGGCATGAAGCCTATCTTCATCGGTGGTTTCAAACTCTTCGCAACAGAGGGCTCGTTCACACTCAACAACCTCCACCTGATTGGTACAAAGGTCAATGAAGATGAGACAAAGAGCACAATCGGCAATCTGATTGACATTGACGCCATAGCAGTTCTTGGCAAGATTACCCTTACCGACAACGACATCGAAGCATACGGAAACCGTCTCATCAGCGGTTCGGGTGAATCGACCTGCGGCCCCGTGACAATCAAGGGCAACCGTGCTTCAGACTTTGGCACAGGCGGTGACTTCATCGACTTCAGAAAAGGCAAGGTAAGCAGTATCAAGGTGGTTTCCAACACATTTGAAAATGGTATCCGTACATTCCTCCGCGTTGACGCGGCTGTAGTATGCGGTGCAATCAATGTTGAGAACAACACCTTCTACAACCTCGGCTTCGTTGACAGCAAGGACAACAATGGTATCCTTCACGTTAGGAGCTCATCTGCAACTTCCAACCCTCGTCAGGTTGTATTGAAGAAGAACATCTTCGCTTCAATGCACCGTGCAGTGGAAGTTCCCACCCAGACAGCTGCCGGATTCCCTCACCTTATCAGCAAGACATCTGCAGCGATTCTCGTTCCGACAATCGTTGACAATATCTTCTTTGATATCGATGACGATCCCGCATACGGCTGGTGGATGTATCTCCCCGAAGAGTGCCAGGATGCCCGCAAGACTGTCGTAGAGGAATCACCTTTCGTTGATGCGACCACCGGCAAATACACCGTGAAGGCTGCATTCAAGGGATACGGAGACCTCCGCTGGTAATAAATAATGATTCGGGAGGGTGACACACCACCCTCCCTTAATTTTTATCATTACATAAACAATGAACAATATATTTTCACTTGAAGGTAAAAACGCCTGGATTACAGGAGCTTCCTATGGAATAGGATTCAATATTGCAAAGGCATTCGTTGCCGCAGGCGTAAAGAACATAATTTTCAACGATATCAACGAGGCAGCTCTCGAAAGAGGTCTCAACAACTATCGCGAAGCCGGAATTACAAACGTGCACGGCTATGTTTGTGACGTCACTGACGAAAAAGGAGTAAAGGCACTCGTAGAGAAAATCCACGAAGAGGTTGGGCAGATTGATATTCTGGTAAATAATGCCGGAATCATCAAACGAATCCCTATGCACGAGATGGAACGCAAGGAATTCCAGCAGGTTATCGACATCGACCTGGTGGCTCCGTTTATAGTTTCATCTGCCGTTCTGCCTGAGATGATGGCACGCCGCGAAGGTAAAATCATCAACATCTGCTCAATGATGAGCGAGCTTGGACGCGAAACCGTTTCGGCATACGCTGCAGCCAAGGGCGGTCTGAAGATGCTCACACGCAACATCTGCTCTGAATACGGAGAGTACAACATCCAGTGCAACGGCATCGGCCCGGGCTACATCGCTACTCCCCAAACTGCACCGCTGCGCGAAACTCAGCCGGATGGAAGCCGTCACCCGTTTGACAGTTTCATCTGCGCAAAAACACCCGCCGGACGCTGGCTCGACCCGAGCGAACTCGGAGGTCCCGCAGTATTCTTGGCATCTCACGCGTCTGATGCAGTAAACGGACATATCCTCTATGTGGACGGCGGTATCCTCGCCTATATCGGAAAACAACCCCAATAAGCGATGAAATTAAATTGCACAGTGCGTCAGGCTTCAAGCAACATTGACGCGAAACATTACGACACAGAGCGTCTTCGCAAAGAATATCTCGTTGAAAATCTTATGGTTGCAGACGAGATAAATATGGTGTATTCGATGTTCGACCGCATCATCGCCGGAGGTGCCGTGCCTGTAAAGGAGGAACTGCTTCTGAGCGCGCCTGAAATTCTCCGTGCCGATTTCTTTACCCAAAGAAGGGAACTCGGAGTGATAAACGTAGGGGGCACCGGTATCGTGAAGGTTGGGGATGAGGAATTTACTATTCCCAACAAAGAGGCCATCTATATCGGTCGCGGCAACCGTCACGTCACTTTCAAAAGTGTTGATTCTTCGAATCCGGCACATTTCTATTTCTGCTCTGCTACCGCCCATCGTGATACAGGTGTCAAGCAGGTGAGCAAGAAAGATGCTGTGGTGATGCATTGCGGCTCGCTCGAAGAGAGCAATGAAAGGACCATCAACCGTCTCCTTGTCAAGGAGGTGGTTCCCTGCTGCCAGCTTCAGATGGGTATGACGGAACTTGCTCCGGGGAGCACCTGGAACACTATGCCGGCACACACTCACGACCGCCGTATGGAAGTTTATTTCTATTTCGATTTGCCCAAAGATGCGGCAGTATGCCACTTTATGGGAGAGCCTCAGGAGACTCGCCATATCTGGATGCACAACGAACAGGCTGTAATCTCTCCCCAGTGGAGCATACACAGTGCCTGCGCCACCCGCAACTATACTTTCATTTGGGGGATGTGCGGCGAGAACGACGACTACAACGATATGGACTGGTGTGCAACCACAGATCTTAAATAATTGATTATGAAGCAGATTATTATAGCTTTTGCATTTGTTTCCCTCCTTGTCTGCTCTTGCGGGAGCGGCAATTCGGAAAAGAAGGTGATGGCAAGATACGTCCCCGAAAGGATGGACGATTTCGTATGGGAGAACAATCTCGTATGTTATCGTGCATACGGAGAGGCACTTGAAGGCAACCCCACTTCACCCGGTTTTGACATTTGGGTAAAGCTTCCGGGCAAACTCGTAGCCGACGAGTGGTATCTGGGAGCGATGGAAGACGAGAATTACTACCACCACAACCACGGCGGAAAGGATTGCTATAAAGTGTCCGTGAGCCTCGGCGGCGGAGCCTCCGCCCCGCTTGTAGATGGAGAACTCATCTACCCTGCAACAAATTACCGTTCTTGGGAGATGGTTTCACAAAGCAATGACGAGGTGAGTTTCATCCTCAACTATCCCGCTTGGGAAGTGGCCGGGAAGCAAGTCTCTCTCTCGAAGAAGATTATGGTCTATGCCGATAAATATTTCTGCAAGGTTGAAGATACTTACAGCGGTGATTTTGAAGAACTTGTGATTGCAGCCGGAATTTTCACCCACGAGGTTGAGCAGGAGAGCGTTGGGAGTGACAGATTCGCCATCTGGGAGCACGCATCAGACCAGAGCATCGAGCCCGAAGACGGAATGCTCGGTGTGGGAATAGTATGCCCGGGGGCAGAGTCGGTAATGAAAATCGAATCGGGCAAGCCCCATCTGGTTGCCACCAAGACAATCAAATCTGGAGAGGCCCTCACATATTGGTTCGGCAGTTGCTGGAGCAAGGGGGATATCAAGAATGCGGCGAGCTGGTTCAAACTCGTGAACGAGTTCAAGTAGAATTCGGTGAGATCCTTCGCTAACGCTCAGGATGACAGACGAATTCGTCATTCTGAGGCGT
>JABUTQ010000376.1 GCA_021443605.1 Bacteroidales bacterium
TGACCGAAAAAGCCTGCATTGAGCGCGTAATTTTTGCCGATGTAGTTTGTCCCGATGTTGAAAGTGCGGTTGTCGGTCTTCTCCCTGTCGAGCATTCCACCGCCGCCGTAGCGCTTGAATTCCAAGGTGAGATTCAGCTCCGGAGTGATGTTCTGCGATGACATCAGATGGAGGTTATTTTCGTCTTTCTTCCTGTCTATGAACGGATTACCCGAATACGAAAGAAGCGTGTATGGAGATTTCGTATTGTATAGCAGGATATTGTCCGACGTATATGAATACGGAAGATAGGCTTCTGCAAATGATACTTCCTGTGACTTGGGGCGCTCGAAATAGTTGGTGGACATCATCGGGGATCCGCTCACCCCGAGATAGACTGCATCGACATCATTTCTCACCTGTGGCATATCGTAGAAGTGGTAATTGTAAGTCGTGTCTATCTTCTGGAGATTGAATTCGTTGAAATATCTGTCGTGAGACCATACGAGCATCCGCTCATAGTACATTGAATCAGGGACAACGAAAGTTTCAAGGATACGCGGAGTGTTCTTTATCACGCTGTCCCTATAATCCTTGCGATTTTTCCGCTCCGCCTTGCGGATGTCGCTCTTATCCGGCAACGTGGCGTGCACGGAGTCGAATTCGTGCCACAATGTAGAGTCGAGTTTCGCATAGAAGGTTGTATCCAAATACCATAGGTGGATGTTTGCCAATACCAGAGAATCGCTTCCGGCGAGTTGTTTCAAGACAGAATCGGGAATGGCGAGGGCGGCAATCACCGAGTCTGGCAGGATATGACGATAAGAAGTGTCCCCAAGAGCAACACTGTCCGAAGCGGTGAGCAGGGAATCGAGATGCTGCGAAACAGACGCAGAATCTGACACAACCAACTGATTGCCTGAACTTTTGATGGTATCCTGAGGAATAGTCCTTCCGGTGATACTCTCAAAAAGTTCACGCAAGAGATGGTTGTCTGCCGAAGCGTTCACCGCCACGGAGAAGATGATGGATGCTATGAGGAACAGTTTCTTCACCAACTATTTGCTCTTTGTTGTCTTGTGCGAAAGGGTGTTGCCGATGGTAAAGAGGACAAAAAGCAAACCTGCCGAAGCTATCATAATGACAGGCAGAGTATTGACACCGAGTGCGCCTATCAAGCTGTTGAGCAACGTGTTGCCAAGCAACGCAATCACGAGACAGAAGCTGAAGGCCGTACCGGACATCTTGCTGAACTTTTCTCCAACAATTCCAAAAACGACGGGAAAGCCCGCTGCAAGACCCATGCCGAGAATAAGAGCGCCTATGATGGCAACTGTCTGAGATGTTGCAAAAGGAAGCAATGCGGCTCCGGCAACGGCAAAGAGCATACTTACTGCAATAATCACACTCCCCTTCACGAAACGTGAAATCACTGCGAGCAGCACACGGCTGATTGCAAGTCCGATGGGGATGAAGGTAAGGATTACGGCAGGATTGCCTGCAAAGATGGAACTATTTTCATAATATGTTCTGGTCCAAGTATTTGCAAGACCTTCAAGTGAGCTCTGGAAGAACAGTGTGAATGCAAAGATTATAAGTATTGGCTCTTTTATCATCTTGACGATTTCGCCCATTGGGATTCCCTGCTTGCATTTCGCTTCGGGGAATTTGATTACGATATAATAGAGCATCGACAAAGCCATAACCGCACAAGCAACAAAGAGGATTGTCCTGAAATCGGCATTTCCGGCGGAAGCCATAATCAACGGAATCGTAAACGATCCGATGCAATATACAATACCGAGGATGAAGAGGTTTGAAGTACGGGAGTTGTCACTGGAAATATCTGAAACAAGGGCACTTGTGGAGCCGTTCAGCATACCGCCGCAAAGGCCTGTGAGAATAACACCCAGAGCAACCAATGCAAAATCGCTGCTTCCGGCAATTATGCCCAGGCCCGCTATGCCAAGAGCCGTGGCACCGGTAAGGAGAAGTTTATAACCAAAGCGGTCGATGATTGGGCCAAATACAAGTGAGCCGAAAAGGGTGCCCAACGGGAGCATGCTCGCCAGGGTTGAACACTGGGGATCTGAGAGAGACAGCTGCTTTTGGAGATCGGGAAGGATTGCACCCAAAACTATGTATGCAAGACCGAAGAAAAAGATGCCGAAGAATGCGGCTATCAATACTTTAACGTTAGTTTTCTGTTCCATTTACTTTGCGAATTTGATTGCGACAGCACCGGCGCCGTAAAGACCGGCCATTTTAGGAAGAGCTGTAGCGGTAAATTTTACTTGTTTTATGCTGATTGGTTGTGCCCATTTTGTGGCCTCCTTGTATATCTTGGGGATGAACTGGGCTGCCGGGCCGAACACTCCGCCGCCGAAAATCACCATTTCGGGGTTGAAGATGCTCACGAGGTTTGCTGCCGCCATTCCCCACATCTCTATCGCCTGATTTATCACTTTCACTGCGATAGGGTCCTTTTTCTTGTATCCTGCAAATACGTCGTATGAGGTCACCTGAGAAATCGGTTTCTCACGAAGCATTCCTTTGTATTGCTTGTCCTCCTTGAGGAACAGCCTCGCCTGAGTGGCAAGACCTTCTCCGGAGCAATGGCTCTCAAAGCATCCGCACTGGTCCCATTTCTTGGTGTAAGGAGGTTTGAGACCGAGCCAGCCGATGGCGCCTACGATGTCTGAATGGCCGTGAAGCACCTGATTGTCAACGAGAATGCCGGCGCCGATACCTGTACCGACAGCAATAAAGATGGCATTGCTGCAGCCGCGTGCCACACCCATAGTAGTTTCACCGAGGATGTAACAGGTTCTGTCTGATTCGATTGTGACTACACTCGCCGGAACGCTCCGGAGAATTTCGTCTCTGAGAGGATAATTTTCCCATCCGGGAATATTGGGACACCATACAGAGCCGCTTTGCGAATAAGCGATTCCGGGAACACAAATACCGATGCTCTTGGGGTCGGTAACTTTGATTTCGCCATCCTTGCAGATGTCGATGATCAGTTGGGAGATAAGCGCGCCGACTTCAGTGCCGGTCTTGCCGTTGATGAGAGTCTCCTTTTGAATCAGAATGCTCCCATCCAAAGAGAAAACGGCACCACTAATTTTGGTTCCGCCCAAATCTATGCCGATGTAATGCATAATTGAAAGTTTTATTTTGTATCAGTAATTAGTCTTTTCTGTTTCCTCAATTTCCCGCACAATCTCGTTCAATATCCTCATTTTCAAATCGTAAAGGTCGTCCGAAACGTCCACTTTGTAGTAGTGGGGATTGATTAGACGCCTCTGGGTGGGGTTGAGCCCCAACAGATTGGCCTTGTAGTAATCCCTCTTTTCGAAAATGGAAGAGTCTTCCACAATCACCTCTCCGTTTTTCATAACCATCTGCTGCAGAGCCTTATATTCGTATGAGCCCTTGTCGTATTTGGAAACTTTTGTCTCATCGAACTGGGCACGGATGGTGAGAGTTTCTTTCGATAGGATGGTTTGCTCGCATTTGTCTCCGCGAAGGCAGGTAACATCGGCAAGAAAACTTCCGTTGCGGATAATCCTGTATGTGATTTGGAATCCCGGATTTATGAGCTTGACCTTGTCTTCGGAGCGTTTCAAAACCGGAGTTTCGTCAATCTGCACAAGCTTATATACGTTGCCAAAGCATGGATTGTGCTTGCTGGTTGCTATCGCGTCACCTACTCCATAAGCATCTATGGCGGCACCCTGTCGCTCGAGCTCGGGAATAATATATTCGTCTAAGGAATTGGTGGCAAATATCTTACATTGTTTAAGCCCCGCTTCGTCGAGCTTTTCGCGGCATTTTACGGAGAGATATGCAAGGTCTCCGCTATCGAGCCTGATGCCGTAGCTCGGAGTGTAGTTGTCATCTATCCCATTGGCTTTGAATGCTCTGATAGCATTTGGAAGCCCCGCCTTTAATGTGTCGAAAGTATCAATTAGAAGGATAAGCCCCTCCCCCTTGTGCGTCTTGATGTATGAGTCGAATGCTTTATACTCACCTTGCAGTGTAGAGCCGAAAGAAGTTGTATAACTGTGAGCCATAGTACCGCTTGACTGGAAGCCAAACATATTGGCAGTCAAGATATTGGAACTATTTACACATCCACCTATGAATGCCGCCTTGCCGCCGTAGATTGCAGCCCAGGGGCCGTGTGCGCGGCGAGAGCCGAACTCGCTTACCGGTTTTTCTGTGCTGCGTGTCACTCTGGAAGCCTTGGTGGCCACCGCCATCTGATGATTCATAATACAGAGCATCGGGGTCTCAAGCACTTGCGCCTCAATCAAAGGAGCCTCAATCGTGATTATTGGCTCTTGCGGGAATGCTATCTCCCCCTCTTTCATTGCATAGACGTTTCCTGTAAACTTCATTGCAGACAGGAACTTGCGATATTCTGTAAACTCCTCTCCGGGGAGAAATTCCTCAAAAAAAGCCTCGTCGTGGCTTCCGAGCCCCTGAATCATCTGGAGCACCTCGCGAACTCCGCAAACCACCGCCCAGTTGTTTTTGTCCGGAGCTGAACGAAAAAAGAGATTGAAGACAGCAATCTTATGATGCATATCATTTTCAAAGAACGACTTTCCCATCGTGTATTGGTACTTGTCAGAGCAATAAGCAGTATCTATTCCTATCATCCTTATCGTAAATAAAATGTAAAGATAATACTTTATTTGATTAACTTCGCACGATTTAACAACCTATAGCTTATGAAAAAACGTCTTGGTATAATTATCTTGCTGATTTGCAGCATATTTCAGCTTGCAAACGCACAGTCTTTAAAATCTGCACTTGAAGCCCTTCCTTCCGTAAAAAGCGTGGAAGTGATGAAATGCAAAGGGTTCACCGAGAAATACATGCTCCGTTTCGAGCAGCCGCTGGACCACAAGCATCCCGAAAAAGGGACTTTCCTCCAGAGAGTATTCGTGTGCAACGTCAATCGCGACAGCTCTACAGTAATCGTAACTGAGGGATACGGCGCAGCATACGCGATGCGCGATGCATATCGCGACGAACTCTCTGTCTTGTTCAACCTCAACAATGTAGTGGTGGAGCACCGCTACTTTTTGGAATCCACACCCGAAGGTTGCGACTGGCAATTCCTCACTGCAGAAAATGCAGCTGCCGATTATCATAAGATTGTGACCGAGTTAAAAACGATTTACAAAAAGAAATGGATTGACACCGGAATCAGCAAAGGAGGCCAGAACTCAGTGATTTACAGGTCTTTCTATCCAAAAGATATGGATCTCACCGTGGCTTATGTGGGGCCCTTCTGCCGCAGCCGTGAAGACGGACGCCACGAACCGTTCATTGCCGAATTTGCCGGCACTCCCCAGGACAGAAAAGCCATAAAGGATTTCCAGACCGAATATTTCAAGAGGAAAAAGGCGATTCTCCCCTGGTTCGACTCACTCTGCACCGCCAACAACTACAAGTTCAGAATCTCTATGGAAGAGGCTTACGAATACACGGGCCTCGAGTTCTCTTTCAGCTACTGGCAATGGGGATATCCCACCAAGGCAATCCCTTCAAACAATGCATCCGACAGGGAGATTTTCAATTTCATGATGCGCAACTGTGGTCCCGACTATTGGGATTACACTCAGGCAAATGCCCCGTTTTATGTGATGGCGGCTCACGAACTTGGATATTATGGTTATGATATCGAGCCTTTCAAGGAGTATCTTTCCATCAAATCAACAAAGGGATATCTTGAAAGAATCTGGCTCCCCAAAGAGCTGATTGGATCAAAATTCGACAAAACCCTTTCAAAGAAACTGGACAAGTTCATCCGCAGGACAAAATGCGACGTGATTTTCATCTACGGCGAGTTCGACCCCTGGTCTGCAGTTCGTGCCGGAGACAAGCATCGCGACAATGTCAAGATTTTCATAGATCCCGCCGGAAGCCACAGGGCTCGCATCAGGACACTCCCAGAAGATAGACAATCAGAAGTCAAATCTCTTATAGCCAATAAATTATACAACTAAACCATATTATTAAAAATGAAAAAAATTACTTTACTGTTTGCAGTTCTGGCATTTGTTTTTGCCGGCTGCAATCAAGGACAGAATCAACAAAAGACAGACAAGGTGTCCATCGCCTATGAGGAATACGTCCTGCCTAACGGACTTAAAGTCATCCT
>JABUTQ010000007.1 GCA_021443605.1 Bacteroidales bacterium
CCATTCCAACGACCGGTTGTATGATTGCTCCAGTAATTGTATGCAGATGAATATTTTGCAGTCTTGTCTGATTCTTGATAGAGCATACGGCTACGGGTGTAGGTGGCAGATGCCTGGATACGGTAGCTGAAGTTGCCGACAGTGTTGCGGTGGTAGAGCTGGAGCTCAAGACCTTGGTTTTCCTGTTTGTTGAGGTTTTCCTGAGGAAGCGTAACACCATAAAAGTCTGGAACAGTTGCACTTCTCTGAGCTGCGATACCGCTTGTGATACGACGGAACCAGTCGAACGATCCACCGAAGATACCTCTGCTGATTTCCCAGTCAACACCGACGTCCATCATACGAACGTTTGTCCATGTGAGGACGGTGTTTTCTACTGTAGAATTAGACCAACCAGTCACGTTCTTGCCCTCTGTGAAGGCCCAAGAGCCTGACTGGGTGTAACCAGCAAGATAAGCGTAAGCGGAGCCCTGAACCATACCGGTGAAACCATCGCTCCAACGAACCTTCAAGTTGTTGAGCCAAGGAATGTTATCCTTAACGAAGTTCTCTTCTGATATACGCCAGCCGAGTGAATATGAAGGGAAGAAGCCCCAACGCTTGCCGGGAGCATAAACGTATGTACCATCGTAACGACCCATAAACTCAACGAAGTACTTGCCTGCATAGTTGTAGTTGATACGGCCGAGATAACCTGCGGTAGCTGAAGCTGAACGGGTACCATTGTTTTTCTGCGAAGCTGCATAACCCATATTGAGCACAGGGTGAGTGAAGAATGACTCTGATGCTGAAGGACCATATTCGCGTGAAGCGCCGATGTTGTAACGTTTCTGAATTGTGGTCTCGGCAGCGAGCATTGCCTGAATGTCGTGTTTTCCGAAACGGTTTGCATAGTTGGCCTGGATACGACCATAGAGGCGGGTGTTGTACATCCAGCTCTCTGAATAAGTATCCTGTTGTTTCCAGTCGTCGTTGTTACCGCAACCGATACCTGCCCATTCGTCTGTCCAATAATCGTATTCATCCCACTGGTGAATCATCTGTGAGTTGTGGAATACGTTGTAGTCGTAAGCACCTGTGGCCTGAAGTTTCAAACCTTTGAGGAAAGGAGCTGTGTAGGTGAGGTCGAGGGTATTGTTGAAAGATGTGCTTCTTCTGGTTGTGAGCTCGTGGTCTGTCGAAAGGATGGCAGCAGGGTTCTTGTGCTCCTCAACAGAGGTGAAGTGAGAAGGATTATCCTTTACGTACGGCTTGGTTGTAGGGTCGCACATATAGAGATAATAGGTCAAGTTTGCAAGGTCGTTGTAAGAACCGGGCTGCTTGGTGTTTGTGATTCTCATGCTTGTCTGGAAACGAGCTTCGAGATCTTTGGTAATCTTGGCAGTGACGTTACCATTGATGTTGTAACGGTCATAGTTGAAACCTTGTGTCTTATAAACAGTTGCATCGTCTGCATATCCAAGACCGAGGTAATACTGAATCTGCTCAGAACCACCGCGAACAGACAAGTTGAAGTTCTTGGTGAAGGCAACGTTCTTGGTGAGGTTGTCATACCAGTCGTACCACTCGTTTGCACCTGATGCGAATTTCTGGATATCGTCCTCTGACCATTTGCCGGCCTCTCTTGCAACGTCAATCATACCATTTTTCCAACGCAAATATTCCTCGAGGGGAACTTTGTCCTGGATTGAGGTAGGCTGCTGAAGGCTGAGGTTTGCATTGAACGATACAGAAGGTTTCTGAATCTTACCTTTCTTGGTTGTGATGAGGATAACACCGTTTGCTGCACCGAGACCATAGATTGCTGCAGACGCGTCCTTGAGGACAGAGATGCTCTCAATGTCGTTTGCATCAAGCTCTTGGAGAACTGAAAGGTCGTTGCTCAAAGTTGCGTTACCACCCCAACCTGAACGGAAGTTCTGTCCACCACTACGTACAACACCATCGACAACAACCATAGGAGTACCGTAACCACGAAGGCTGATGGTAGAGTTGAAGTCACCAGGACGGGAGTTGTTCTGAGTGATGAGGAGTCCGGGGATTTTACCTTGGAGAGATGATACGACGTCAATCTGCTTTGTGTTCTCGATATCCTCAGATGCAATCTGTGAGATAGCGGAAGTGAGGGATTCTTTCTTCTGAACACCATAACCTACAACAACGGTTTCTTCGATAAACTCGCTGCTGACGGCCATCTTGACGTTGATTTTAGCGCGGCCTTCCACCTTGATAGTCTGTGTGGCATAGCCGATGAAAGAAACTACGAGTGTTCCGTTTTTGGGAACGTTATTGATAACTGTCACACCATTTTCGTTAGTGACATCACCAATTGTTGTTCCTTCAACAAAAACACTGGCACCGAATACAGGGCCGAGATCGTCGGTCACTGTAACCTCGACCGAGATTTCATTCTGAGCGGCTGCGTTCAACGGAGCGATGAACATTGCAGCAACAATCAGAAGAGATCTGAAGGTCAGTTGCATTAATTTTTTCATGTTGACTTAGGTTATAAAAAAATTACTTTAAGTGTTTTGCCTTAGTATGTCGTTTTGGTTAATCTTTCTTTCAAAAAAAGACATGAACCCTATGCGCCGGCGAAATGTCCGGCGCACAGAGCCATGCTTACTAATACAAACCTAAACTCATATATATTAATGGCTTAACGGGTAAGCCTCTTAATATCAACTTGTGGAGCAAGTACATTGTTCACCTTCTTCTGCGAAGCCTCTGCCTCGATGGCGAGGGTTGCGCGGATGTCGCGTGAAGATGCACCTACCTGAATTTCATATTTGCCTGCAGCCACCACCCAGGCAGAAGCGCTCTCATCGAACGATGCGAGGCTCTCAACAGGGAATGTAACTGTAAGTGTCTGTTTCTCACCGGGCTGGAGAGATTTTGTCTTGGCAAAGCCCTTGAGCTCGTGCTCCGGCTTGTTGGCAGCCTCTGCATCGGGAGCCTTTGCATAAATCTCGACAACCTCCTTGCCTGCAACCTTGCCGCTGTTCTCAACTGTCACGGAAACCGTCACGTTTCCACCTGCAACCTGTGCAGAAGGCTCAGAGTAAGTGAACTTGGTATAGCTCAAACCATATCCGAATGGATAAGAAACTTTCTTGCCGAAGCTGTCGAAGAAGCGATATCCCACATAGATATCTTCTTCATACACTGTGTAATCCCAAAGATTTTCGCTGGTAGCTTCAGTGGCTCCTGTCATTGCGGGGAAAGTAACCTTGTGAGCCTTTACGGGGAAGTTTGAAGAAGAAGCCGCATCTGCAAAAGAAATCGGGAAGGTCATAGGAAGCTTGCCCGAAGGTGAAGCCTTGCCTGTGAGAACGTCTGCAACACTATTGCCTCCCTCCTGTCCTGCCTGCCATGCAAGAAGGATGGCGTCAGGTATATTCTTCCAGGAAGCGGTCTCGATTACGCCGCCCACGTTGAGGACAACGACAACCGGCTTGCGGAGAGCGTGGAAAGCTGTTGAAACGGCTTTGATGAGCTTGAGTTCCTTTTCAGAAAGGTCAAAGTCTGAAGGGAGACGATCGAGGAACTCACCTGAAGTGCGGCCGAGGGTAATCAAGGCTGCATCATTCGAGGCTGCAAGAATCATCAGTTCAGCTGCATTGATTGTCATCTCTTCCGGACGTGGAGCCGGCATAAAGGCCGACAGCGGATCGTTGGGGTCGGGAACATATTTGGCATACTCGGCTGCATTGTGCTTCTCGTATTTTTCCTGAAGATTGTCGTTTGTCTTGAAACCGGCATTCTTCAAACCATCGAGAAGGGAAACTGTATAAGCACGATTTACATTACCGGAACCTGTACCACCTGCAATCCAGTCGTATGAGGTGTTTCCGAAGAGGGCTACGTTCTTGATTGAACTGTTGAGAGGAAGCACTCCGTTGTTTTCGAGAAGTACCATACCATCTGTGGCACTCTGGCGGGTAACGGCTGCGTGGGCTTTCAAATCGGGTCTGTTTGTGTACTGATAACCTCTGAAATGAGGAGTCTTGACAATCATCTCGAGGATGCTCTTGACGTTGCGGTCAAGCACTGCCTGGTCGAGAGTGCCGTTCTTGACACCGTTCACGATATCTTCAAACTGCTGGTTGGTACCGGGCTGGAGCATATCGTTGTGGGCATTCATCTGAGCGACAGCATCTTTGCCACCAAACCAGTCTGTCATCACAACTCCTGTGTAGCCCCATTCGCCACGGAGGATATCGTCTTGGAGAGCCTTGCTCTCAGAGGTGTATGTTCCGTTTATATAATTGTAAGAAGACATCACCGTCATAGGATTTGCCTCTTTCACAACTATTTCAAAATTCTTGAGATAAATCTCGCGGAGGGCGCGCTGGCTCACGCGTGAATCGTTGCCGGTGCGGTTGCTCTCCTGATTGTTGCCTGCAAAGTGCTTGATACTGGTACCCACGCCGTTGCTCTCAACGCCGCGAACGTATGCAGCTGCAATTTTGCCGGCCACCACGGGATCCTCTGAATAATACTCGAAGTTTCTGCCGCAGAGGGGATTACGATGAATATTGAGGGCAGGTGCAAGAAGCACGTCTGCGCCATATTCAAGGACCTCGTTTCCGATTGACTTACCAACTTCCTCTACGAGAGCGGTGTCCCAAGTGGAAGCGAGCAATGTACCGATGGGAAAATGGGTGCAATAATATGTGGCGTTATCGTTTTCGCGTGTGGGATTGATGCGAAGACCTGCAGGGCCGTCGGCAAGCACTACTGCGGGAATGCCGAGACGGGGAATTGGATATGTTGTGCCTGCAGCTCCGGGGACGATGTTCTTCGTCTCTCCGATAACTGCACTCTCTCCCGAGAAACCTTCCATACCCGTACCTACGACGAGATGAGCTTTCTCTTCAAGAGTCATTGCGGCAATGACCTTGTCGATATTGGTTTCGGTCAGTTGCGGAATCTGTGTGCAGGATACTGCCATAGCGGCTGTTGCCATACCTATTGCCAAAGATTGAAGTTTCATAGCATTATTCTGATTTAGAAGATTTTCTGAACATATTCAGTGAGATAGATGCGCCAGTTTTTCCAAATGTGGCCGCCGTCTGTCTCCATATAGGTGAACGGGAATTTGGATGCCTCAAGCTTCTGACGGAATTCCTTGTTTGCCTGATAGAGGAAGTCTGTCTTTCCACAACCAATCCAAAGGAGAGCGGGCTTCTTTGAGAAATATGTAGCGAGCTTGGTGTCGAAATCTTGATATATAGGTGAAACTTTGGTGTCGTTCACGCCGATGGCAGCTGAGAACATTCCTGAATAGTTGAACAAATCGGGGTAGTTGAGGCTGAGATAGAGTGTGTGGAAGCCACCCATCGAGAGGCCGCAAACCGCACGGCTCTGCTTCTTGGCGATTGTGCGATAGTGTTCGTCGATAAACTTTACAATCTCGGGGAAAGAGGTCTCAAAAGTCCCTTCCATAGTCTGCGGGAGGCTCATTGTGGGGATGTCGTAACCGGTAGAAGTCTCAAGGGGAGCTGCCTCCTGTGAGATGTTGCCGTTTGTGAAGACTACAATCATAGGCTTTGCCTTGCCTTGTGCGATGAGATTGTCAAGAATCTGCGCTGCGCGTCCCTGCTCAAGCCAGGCGTTTTCGTCACCGCCGATGCCGTGGAGAACATAAAGAACGGGATATTTGCCCTTGCCGTTCTCATAACCTGCAGGTGTATAAACAGAGAGACGGCGGTTGAAACCGGCAGTCTGGCTGTAGTACCACTGTTTTGTAACGGCTCCGTGGGGAACGTTCTGCACTTTATAGTAATCGGCATAGCTTCCCGGAACGAGGAGCACGCTTGTGAGATTGGCTATATCCCTGTTTACAAAAACGTTGCTGAGGTCTATCTCTTTATGGCCATCCACTACGAAGTTGTAGTTGTAAAGCTCGGGAGCAACAGCCTCGGGAGTGGTGTATTCCCAAACGCCATCCTTACCCTCTTTAAGATTAACTGTGCCCGGAGTTTCAAAAGTACCATAGCCGGGAACCTCCATCTTTACAGCCGGGAGGAAATCGCCGGTGAGCTGCACTGAAACAGCTTTAGGATTCTGATACCTGAATGTTACTGTGCCGTTCTCATTTATTTGAGGAGAAACGACCTGGGCTGCTCCAAA
>JABUTQ010000056.1 GCA_021443605.1 Bacteroidales bacterium
GGTCTTCTGACCGGAAATGAGGCGGCAGCAAACAAATCATTCAAGATAATCGAGGACAGATACAACGAACTGAAGGCACTGACAGCACAGGTGGCACACCGTCCTACCGTGATGAGCGGTCAGATGCAAAGCGGATACTGGTATGCCCCAGGCGGGAAAAGCTTTCTGGCTCAGATGTTTGCAGATGCAGGTGCGGACTATTTCCTGAAGGATAATCCTGAGTCCGGCGGAGTCAAGATAGATTACGAAACCGCTTACGAAAAGGCTGCGGACACCGACTACTGGCGAATGGTGAACAGCTTCAAAGGGGAGTGGAGCTATGATGTGTTACGTGCTGAAGATGAGCGATATACAGATTTTAAGCCATATAAGAACCACGGTGTGGTCTATTGCAATATGACGCAAGTTCCGTTTTATGAGCGGATGCCGATAGAGCCGCATGAGGTGCTTGCAGATTTTATAGCAGTGTTTCATCCTGAATTATTGCCGGACCACACTCCGAGATATTATCATCTTGTAAAATGAAAAGAATCTCTGTTACAGCAAGATACGCGATACTGATTGCTCTCATTGCAGTATTTTTCGTTCTGAACCTCATCCTCGGTTCGGTGGAAATTCCTGCGAAGGCGGTGTTCGGTATCCTCTTCGGTAACGGGGAACAGAATGAGATTTGGGCAAATATCATCTGGAAATCGAGAATGCCGCAGGCTCTCACCTCCATAGTGGCGGGAGCGGGGCTTGCCGTAAGCGGCCTTCTGATGCAGACCGTGTTCAGAAACCCTCTCGCGGGCCCTTCGGTGCTTGGAATCAGCTCTGGAGCCAGCCTTGGAGTGGCATTCGTTGTGCTTTTGGCAGGGCGGCTGGGCTCTGTGGCAATGAGCAGTCTCGGGGTAGTGGGAGAGGTGACAATCACCCTTGCTGCAATCGCCGGTTCTCTGCTCGTTATGGCATTGATTGCCTTTGTGTCTCAGAAAGTTAGGGGAAACGTCACGCTGCTTATCATAGGTGTAATGATAGGATATGTGGCAAATGCGATTATCGGCGTTCTTAAATTCTTCAGTGTGGAAGAAGACATTCGCGCCTATGTGATTTGGGGGCTCGGTAGTTTCTCACGCGTGTCCGGCGGACAGACCACAACCTTTGTCCTGCTGATGATTGCGACGATTCCGTTTGCCTTTCTGCTTATCAAGACTTTGAATCTCCTTTTGTTAGGGGACTCATACGCAAGGAATCTGGGGTTGAATATCCGCAGGTCAAGGCTATTGGTGATATCCTATTCGGGTGTATTAATCGCCATTGTTACAGCATATTGCGGCCCTATTGCCTTTATCGGCCTTGCGGTTCCCCACTTGTGCCGCGGTCTGTTCCGTACTTCAGACCATACTGTGCTGATTCCATCGTGCCTGCTGGCCGGAGCGTTTTTGGCACTCTTCTGCAACCTTATCGCCAGAATGCCCGGCTTTGAAGGGGCACTTCCGGTAAATTCTGTCACGGCGCTCATTGGTGCTCCGGTAGTCATGTGGGTTCTTTTCAAGAAAAATAAATCGGATAGGGAATGAGCGGATACAAGACAATAGAGCTGATAAACCTGACTACCGGTTATCATCACGGAAAAAAGGGCATCGTCATTACAAAGGAGATAAATGCATCTCTGTTCTCAGGGCAGATGGTTTGTCTGCTCGGCCCCAACGGTGCCGGAAAATCGACTCTTCTCAAAACATTGTCCAACTTTATACCCCCTCTCGATGGTGAGATATTCATAAAAGGGAAGAATCTGAACGGATATAGTGATTCTGAAATCGCAAGAGAGATAGGGGTTGTCCTCACCGAGAAACCAAACTTGCAGAATATGACCGTCGAGCAGCTTGTGGGGATGGGGCGCAGTCCGTATACCAATTTCTGGGGCAAGCTCAGGGCGAAAGACAGAAACATTGTCAGTGATGCCCTTGATGCGGTGGGGATGCTCGCCTTTAAGCACCGTCTTTTTCAGAACCTTAGCGATGGGGAACGCCAGAAAGTGATGATAGCCAAGGCTTTGGCTCAGGAGACTCCGGTGATTTTCTTAGACGAGCCGACTGCTTTTATCGATTTCCCGGGAAAGGTGGAGATGATGAAACTCCTTGCCACCCTCGCCCACGAAAAGGATAAGACGATATTTCTTTCAACTCACGATTTGGAGCTCGCATTGCTGTATGCAGACAAGCTTTGGCTGATAGACAGGCTTCATGGTCTTACAACAGGCACTCCCGCCGATTTGGCTGCCAACGGGGCGATGTCTCTCTATTTCCCCGGAGTCGCTTCTCTTATGGACTCCATCAAGACCTTGCCGGAAATTGTCTGAGTTCGGTGAGATCCTTCGGCTATGCCTCAGGATGACAACTACATCATGCTGAGCGAATGCGAAGCATCTCCCCCGGCTATGCCTCAGGATGACAACTACGTCATGCTGAGCGAATGCGAAGCATCTCCTCGAAAATAGCAAATTGTTGGTAAGTTCTCCAATTGTTTGTAATTTTGTGAGAATAAATCTATTGGTATGTTAAATGGTAAAGTAGTCCTCATTACAGGAGGAACAGGTTCATTCGGGAAGATGTTTGTAAAGACAATCCTCCGAGATTATCCGAATGTAAAAAAGATAATAATTTACTCACGCGGAGAGCTTAAACAGTTTGATATGAAGCAGATGTATCCGTCTGCCCAGTATCCTCAGCTTCGTTTTTTTATAGGTGACGTCAGGGACTTGGAGCGTCTCATGCGTGCGTGCGAGGGGGTGGATGTGATTATCCACGCTGCTGCAATCAAGCAGGTCGATACGGCAGAGTATAATCCTGAAGAGTGCATCAAGACAAATGTCAATGGTGCTCAGAATGTCATTAAGGCTGCACTCGCCTGCGGCGTTCACGATGTGGTGGCACTTTCGACCGATAAAGCGTGCGCTCCCATAAACCTTTATGGCGCCACCAAGTTGACCAGCGACAAATTGTTTACTGCCGCCAACAATATAAAAGGATCCAGGGATCTTCGCTTCTCCGTTGTTCGTTATGGCAACGTGATGGGTTCACGGGGATCCGTCATCCCGTTCTTTATCCGCAAACGAGATGAGAGATCAGAGTTTTTGCCGATTACGGACATGCGCATGACCCGTTTCAATATCTCGCTTGAAGCTGGTGTGGAACTTGTTATGTGGGCGTTGGGTCATCATCTCGGCGGAGAGATTTTTATCCCCAAAATCCCTTCTTACAAAATATGCGATGTGGCCACTGCAATTGCTCCAAATATGAAACAGGTTGAGGTGGGCATCCGTCCGGGGGAGAAACTTCACGAGGAGATGATTACTACCACGGATTCTCTTGATACCATAGACATAGGCAAATATTACGCAATCTTGCCATCTGTTTCTTTTAATCACACTCGCGAGGAATATGTCAAGCATCATAATGCCCATTTTGTCGAGCAGGGATTCCATTACAGCAGTGACACCAATAGTCAATGGGAGACTGTGGAATCGATGCGGGAGAATATCAAGAAGTATGTCGATCCTGAATTTGAAGTGAAATGATTATAGACCATCCCATATCTTACGGTCGTCAGTATGTTTCCGATGATGATATTGCCGCTGTAGTTGAGACCCTCAAATCCGATTATTTGACACAAGGTCCCAAAATCAAAGAGTTTGAGGATAAGTTTGCAGCGTATGTCGGTGCAAAGCACGACGTTCTGGTGAGCAACGGCACTGCCGGCTTGCACCTTTCAGCTTTGGCTCTCGGAATCCGGCCGGGCGACAAAGTGATAACTACGCCCATAACCTTTGTGGCGAGTGCCAATGGTTTTCGTTATTGCGGCGCAGAAATTGTCTTCTGCGACATCAATCCGGATACATTTTTACTGGATGTGGATAAATTGGAAGAAATCCTGAAAGCTTCGCCCAAAGGGACATACAAGGCAGTTGTACCGGTTGATTTTGCGGGCTATCCCTGTGATGTGGAGAGGATTCGCAGCCTGGCCGACGAATATGGCTTCGCTATAGTAGAAGATGCCTGCCATGCCCCCGGTGGCTCCTATGTTGACAGCAAAGGGATAAAACACAAAGTTGGTGATTGTGCCTACAGCGATATGACCGTGTTCAGCTATCATCCGGTAAAGCATATTGCGACCGGAGAGGGGGGCAGCGTCACTACGAACAGGGAGGATTTATATGAGAAGTTGTCCTTGTATCGCACTCACGGAATTACAAAAAATCCGGACAAATTGGAGAAGAACGACGGCGGATGGTATTACGAAATGCAGGAACTGGGTTACAACTACCGCATTACGGACATTCAGGCCGCACTCGGTATCAGTCAGTTGAATCGTCTCGACTGGAGCATAAAGCGCAGACAGGAAATTGCAAATCGCTACAACGAGGCATTTGCAGGTACATCGATTATTACCCCAAAAGTGGCAGACAATATTTCTCACGCATATCATCTTTATATTATCCAAATCGAGAAGCGTAAGGAACTGTACGACTATCTTCGTACACAGAATATCTTTGCACAAGTGCTTTATGTTCCTGCCCATACGATGCCTTACTATCGTCAGTTCGGCTGGAAGCATGGAGATTGTCCTGTAGCAGAGAACTATTATGCCCATTGTCTCGCTTTGCCGATGTTCCCGACATTAACCCAAGAGGAGCAAGAATATATTATTGATAAAGTTTTAGGATTTGTGAAATAATGAAATCTATCTGCATCATCCCGGCTCGCGGCGGAAGCAAACGAATACCTCGAAAGAACGTAAAGGAGTTTTTGGGCAAACCTATTATGGCCTACTCTATTGAAGCGGCGATACAAAGTGGAATGTTTGATGAGATAATGGTTTCTACAGACGATAACGAGATTGCGGAAATTGCCTTACAATATGGCGCTAAGGTCCCTTTTATGCGCTCTGCTGAAACAGCCAACGACTTCGCAACAACGGCAGACGTATTGAATGAGGTATTGTCTTGTTACAAGAAACGAGGCGTTGAATTTGACCAGATGTGCTGCTTTTATGCCACGGCACCGTTGGTGCAGCCCCAAAGTATCGTGGAGGCGTTCAAATTGCTGAAAGACAAACAGTTTCAGATGGTTTATCCTGTGGTGGAATTTTCTTATCCCATTTGGCGTTGTTTGGATGTGGCCGAAGACGGAAGTATGAAACGCCATTGGCCCGAGTTTGAAAATGCTCGCAGTCAGGATTTGCCCAAGACTTATCACGACAGTGGCACGTTCTACTGCTACGATATAAATAGATGGCGCTCCGGTGAGGGTAAGGTTGGTTCCATCATCGTGCCCGAAACCACCGTTCAAGACATAGACAACGATACCGACTGGCAGATAGCCGAAATGAAATATAGACTTCTTTATTTGTAATGGGTTCTCGCAAAATCTTCTTTCGCGCCGATGCAAGCAGCGCCATAGGTTACGGTCACTTCATCCGCACCTTGGCCTTGGCCGATATGCTGAAAGATGATTTCGACTGTACTTTTTTTACTGTCTCGCCCACACCATACCAAATGTCAGAAATGGAAAAGGTTTGTGCGTGGAAAGCGCTTCCTCAAGAAACAGCTTTCCGGGATTTTCTTGAAATCCTGCAAGGCGATGAAATAGTGGTGTTAGACAATTACTTCTACTCCACTGAATATCAGCAACAAGTAAAACATAAAGGTTGCAAGCTCGTCTGCATCGACGATATTCACGACAAACATTATGTGGCAGATGTGGTGATAAACCACAGTTTGAGCAATACGGATCTGTTTGATGTTGAGCCTTATACAAAACTTTGTCTTGGATTTGATTATGCCCTGTTGCGCCGTCCTTTCCTGGAGGCAATCAAACAGTCTCATTATCAAAAACAAAAAACAGGAATCATATCCATCTGTTTTGGCGGCAGCGATTATTACGACATGACCGGTAAGTGTATTGAAACTTTATTAAAGAACTATCCGTCAATCTTCATTACGGCCATTGTGGGCGATGCATATCAACCTAAAAAAGGAAAGGTCATCAACGATAGAGTCCGCTATCTTTCAAGACTTTCCGCGCAGGAGATGGC
>JABUTQ010000231.1 GCA_021443605.1 Bacteroidales bacterium
CAATGTCAGAAGATGAAACGGAACTGAGCCTTGGAACTCTCGCTTCGTCAGTTGGCGGCAACGTTGCTCTTACCCTCGCCAACGGCACCGTCATCACTTCACAGGAGAGTGTGAAACTCAACTATCACGCACTTGTAATTGTGAACGAAATGACTCCAACCCAGCATATTGGACAAGAAGTTGTAATCAAGGGTGAAAACCTTGCACTCGTGGAGAATATCTTCATAGGCGATACAAAGGTTACCCAGTATTCAATCCGTACGGACAATGAAATGCGCTTCCTCGTTCCTTGGTGCAAGGTCGGCTTCTATACCGTTAATTTCCACCTCTTTAACGGAGACGTTGAATCTCAGCCAAATCAGTTTGAAGTTCAGCTTGAGCAGGTGTTCAACACCATTTGGGAAGGTGAATTCAAGATTGGCGGATGGGATGGCGCAATGCAGTCTCTCGCCTGGGGCGGTTATGACTGGAGCAACGTCAAGCCAGGCACCACCCTTATGGTTTATTTCACTCCTTATGTAGGCGATTACGATTCACAGATTCGTTTCGGTAACGGCAGCTGGGTGGCTCTTCCTACAACCAAGGATTATGGACAGGATGGAAATCTCGTTGTTTCACAGGATGTTACATATCATTCGTTCGTTCTCTCTGCAGATGATGTGGATCAGCTCCAGAATGCTGGCGGTCTTGTAATCTGCGGCGCCTGGTTCACCGTGACCAAGGTACAGCTCATCACTGAAATCCCTCAGGAAAAGACCGTCTGGGAAGGTGAGCAGGTGCTTGATTCCTGGGAGAACCACGACAGCTATGGTGACGACACCAAGTGGGCAGGCATTTATGCAGGTGCGAAGGTGAAAGTATATTTCACTCCTACCGCAGATGACTGGGCAATGCAGTTCTTTGGCCCGCACTGGGAAGGACCACTGCTTGTGGCTCCGGACGGCGGTCAGTTGTTCAAGGAGGAGACTGCTCCGGGTGCAACAGCCAATGGTTATGTATCTTTCACTATGACTGAGGCATATCTCCCTTGGTTCGCCACTCCTCAATATTGGGGCGGTGTAATCATACTCCAAGGCCAGAAGTGTACGGTTACGAAGATTACTTATATGTAATGGCTTAATATCCCAAGTGGGGGTGATGCCCCGCTTGGGAACAAAATAAAACATCTTGAAATGAAAAAAACTTTTACCACTTTTATGATGATGGCAGTTCTGTGCCTTGCGTGGAGCTGCGGAGAGAAACCTGAACCTGTTCCCGTGAAGGAGCCCGCTCCCGTTATGACCGGCTGCGTGCCGGAGAATGGGGCAAAGGACATTGCCATCCAGAACGTATCGGTCAAAATTTCATTTGACCAAAATGTCAAATGTACATCTGATGGGCAAAAACTTGTCACAATAACCCCTTCTGCAGAGATTTCAAAGATTATGGCATACGACAAGGATGTCACAATCACTCTCGGGACTCTTGAGTACGAAACCACATATACCGTGAAGTTTCCTGCCGGCTGTGTTTCTGGGTATAAAGATAATCCGACAGAGAAAGAGATCAGTGTAAGTTTCACAACTTGTGACAAAAAGCCTGTAATTCCCGACCCGGATCCCGACAAGATTCCGGCAAGGGGAGACAATATCGCCTGGAAGATGGCAGAAAAGCTCGCCCTCGGCTTTAATCTCGGCAATCAGATGGATGCATACGTGAACGACGTGGCAGACGAGACTTGCTGGGGCAATGCCAAAGCAACACAGCAGACCTTCACAAAACTGAAGAGCTACGGATTCTCAACTGTCCGTATTCCAATCACTTGGATGGGACATATAGGAGACGCTCCCGATTATGCCATCGAAAAAGCGTGGATGGACAGAGTTGTCGAATTGGTTGGTTATGCCCAGAATGCGGGGCTGATTTGCATCATCAACACACACCACGACGAGAACAACAATGAGGGGCCGGCTCATTGGCTGAATATCAAGGCGGCTCTTTCAAGTGCCGACAAGAATACCGAAATCAAGAATGAGATTGCCGCCGTATGGGGGCAGATAGCCGAGCGTTTCAAGGATTATGGCGACTGGCTTATCTTCGAGCCTTTCAATGAGATACAAGACGGCGGCTGGGGCTGGAGCGATGCCTTTAAAAAGAATCCGCAGGCGCAATACGATATTCTCAACGGATGGAACCAAGTCTTCGTAGATGCAGTCCGCAAGACGGGAGGCAACAACTCAAACCGTTGGCTCGGAATCCCCGGCTATGCAGCCAATCCCAAATTTACTATGGAAGGGCTTGTCCTCCCGAAGGATAGCGCAACCGACCGCTTGATGGTGGGAGTCCACTGTTACGACCCTGCAAGTTTCTGTGGAGCCGGCACCGACACGAAATATGATGAATGGGGGCACACCGGTACTGCCGGAAAGAAGCCGTCGGAAGAAGAGCGCGCTCTTCGAATGACAATGGCCTCACTTTATGAATATTATGTAAATAGAGGCATCCCTTGCTATTTCGGAGAGTTTGGCTGTGTGAACAAGAGCAGCATAAGGGGCTCCGCTTTCCAGAAATATTATCTTGAATATTTCTGCAAGGCTGCCCGCAGTTTCGGTCTTGCCTGCATTATTTGGGACAATGGCGTGGAGACCGCAGACAAGGGAGAAGCATTCGGCTATATCAATCACGGAACCGGTGAATATATTGCAAACGGCAGTTCAGTAGTTCCTGTAATGGCCAAGGGGCAGAACGACAAAACCTCTGCCTACACACTCGAATCGGTTTATAACAACGCTCCCAAGTAGGATAAAAAGGAAATTAAAATATGCATTTCAATGAGAAGCTCGGCGGCCTGATTTCCGCCCATAATGCCTTGATTTATAGGAAGAACGAGATTCTTCCCGGCAACGGAGTCTATAACAGGTACAAATATCCGATTCTTACCGCAGAACACGCTCCCCTCGAGTGGAGATATGACCTGAACCCCGAAACCAATCCGTTCCTTGAAGAGCGGTTCGGTATTCATGCCACATTCAACAGCGGCGCAATCCTTTGGAACGGCCGCTATCTGCTTTGCGTAAGGGTGGAGGCAGCCGACAGGAAATCATTTTTCGCTATGGCAGAAAGTGAAGACGGAATCAACGGCTGGCAATTCTGGGAGCGTCCCCTCACCATTCCCGAGTGGGGAGAGCCTGCGACGAACGTCTATGATATGCGCCTGACCGCCCACGAAGACGGCTGGATTTACGGCATTTTCTGCGTGGAGCGCAAAGATCCGAATGCCGCCCCCGGAGACCTCTCAAGCGCAGTTGCCGCAGCGGGAATAGTCCGCACCAAGGATTTTCTAAATTGGGAGAGGCTCCCCGACCTCAAATCGCGTTCGCAGCAGAGGAACGTGGTGCTCCATCCCGAATTCATAAATGGTAAATATGCACTCTACACCCGTCCTCAAGATGGTTTCATCGATGCCGGAAGTGGTGGTGGAATAGGATGGGCGCTCATCGACGATATGGCAGCGGCCGAGGTCAAGGAAGAGAAGATCATCAACTTCCGCCACTATCACACCATCAAGGAGTCCAAGAACGGTGAAGGTCCCGCTCCAATTAGGACATCTCGCGGCTGGCTCCATCTGGCTCACGGCGTAAGAGGCTGTGCATCAGGATTGAGATATGTCCTTTATCTCTATATGACCTCTTTGGAAGATCCCTCAAAGGTGATTGCTGAGCCGGCAGGATTCTTTATGGCGCCGGAAGGGGATGAGTATGTCGGTGACGTGATGAATGTCCTTTTTACAAACGGATGGATAGAGGAGCCCTCAGGCAGGGTTCTCATTTATTATGCTTCGTGCGATACGAGAATGCACGTTGCCGAATCTACCATCGACCGCCTTGTAGATTACTGCTTCAACACCGCTCCGGACGGTTTCACCACTTCCGACACAGTCAGAAGATTAAATGCCTTGATAGACTCTAACTCAAAACTTAAACAACTATGATTCATACATCCTTGAAAGAGAAGATAGGATACGGCTTCGGAGATATGTCGTCCAGTATGTTTTGGAAGATATTCTCCTACTATCTGCCATTCTTCTATTCGAACATCTTTGGTCTGAGACTTGACCAAGTGGCTGTGCTTCTGCTTGTTACCCGAATATGGGATGCCGTTTCGGATCCTATGATGGGAATCCTTGCAGACCGCACCCGCACAAAATGGGGGAAATACCGTCCTTATCTGCTGATTATGGCGGTGCCGTTTGCCTTGAGCGGAATATTCCTATTCACAACCCCCGAAGCATCTCCCACAATCAAGCTTGTATGGGCTTACGTCACATATATAATGATGATGACCGTCTATACCGGCATCAACGTTCCTTACGGAGCTATGCTCGGTGTGATGACGGACGACAGCGATACAAAGACCGTACTCTCCTCATACAGAATGTTTTTTGCATACGGAGGCAGTTTTATTGCACTCTTTGCCTGGGAGCCTCTGTGCAAGATGATGGAGGGATTCGGAGACAGCACGACGGGAAGTTGGCAACACTCTATGGTAGTGATTGCACTTCTCTGCCTTCTTCTCTTCCTCGCCTGCTTCGGTATGACGAAAGAGAAACTCAAGAGTGTCTCCACCGCTTCGGTTGGCAGCGACCTCAAGTCTTTGCTAAAAAATGCCCCATGGTGGATTCTCATAGGAGCCGCCATCTGCTCGAATCTATTCAATACCGTGCGCGGTTCGACAGTGGCCTATTTCTTCAAGGATGTTGTCGGTGACGGCACAATGCTTCATCTCGGAGGGCTCGAAATTCTTTTCTATGCAGGTCTCTTCCTCTCAATCGGAGAGATTTGCAATATGATAGGAGTTGTGCTCGCCGTGCCGATGACTCGCGCCATCGGTAAGAAGAATACATACGCCGCCACCCTTGTGGGGCTCATCGCACTCAGCATATTGTTCTTCTATATTCCTATTTCCGGCAGCGGATATTGGTGGATGCTTGTCCTTCAGGTATTTATCTCGATTCTTACTGGTATCATCTCTCCTCTCGTATGGAGTATGTATGCCGATGTTTCAGATTTCGCCGAGCTTCGCGACGGCACCGCATCCACTGCATTGATATTCTCTTCTGCATCAATGTCCCAGAAATTCGGAGGTGCTTTCGGCGGAGCAGCCGTGATGTGGCTCCTTGCCGCTTTCGGATATGATACCACGGAGGGGGCGGTTCAGACCGAAACAGCAGTATATGGCCTGAAACTCCTGATGAGCTGGATTCCTGCCGCCGTTGCCGCTTTGTCGCTGATAGTCATATACTTCTATCCTCTTACAAGAAAGCGTATGGAATCGATTCAAAAAGAACTTGCAGAAGTGCGTGCTGAGAATCATACCATTGAAAATCCTTCTACCACATCCAAGGAGAATGACAATAATGAGCATCACACCGGACTTCCAAAGGTTATGAAATGGGTTTTTGCGGCACTTGTGGCGATAATTGTCGCAGAGGGCGCTTTTGCCCTCACAAGCCGCACCGACAATATCGAAACGGCTGCCGGTGTCCGTCCTCTCCACGTCGAGGGGACTCAACTTTGCTATCCGGACGGCTCACCTGCGGTGTTCAAAGGGGTGAGCTTCGGTTGGAGCAATCTCTGGCCCAGATTCTATACCGCCGAGACATTGAAGTATATCCACGAAAACTGGGGCGCAAACATTTTTAGGGCCGCCATCGGCGTGGATGATTTGATTGACGACCATACAGGTCTGAGCGACACCAAGAAACTGTACGAAGGTTTTCGTTCCAATCCCGAAGAGGGATACCGCTGCCTTTATGCTGTGGTGGATGCCGCAATCGATTGCGGTTGCTATATCATCGTTGACTGGCATTCGCACGTAATGCACACAGAAGATGCCCTTGCCTTCTTCAAGACCGTTTCATCGCGATATGCAGGTGTTCCCAATGTAATTTACGAGCTCTACAACGAGCCGGTAGAGGATAGTTGGGATTCGCTGAAAGAGTATTCCAAGACTCTTATCGCCGCAATCCGCGCCAACTCCCCTGATGCATTGATTCTTGTGGGGAATCCCCATTGGGATCA
>JABUTQ010000432.1 GCA_021443605.1 Bacteroidales bacterium
ACCGGAGTGACCTTCCCGTTTCTGTCGGGGAAAGTCCAATGGGGCACAATATGAAGCGTATGCTCTTCTGTGTTCCAAACGCTTCTGTATAGCCAAAAGCGGTCTTTCGGAAGGCTTGCCAAGTCAAATATTCCAAATACGGAACTGTGTGATGGCCAGGCATCGGTGTCATAAGGAGTAGGTTCGCCGAGATAGTCGAAGCCTGTCCAAACGAATTGCCCAATCATCCACTCCCTGTCATCGTCCATAACGAAATCGATATCGGGGGTATTTGACCATGTGGCATTTTCATTGTCGTAGCTATTACACTGATTGTCTTCGTGATAGACCATCACCTTTCCGCGAAATGGCACCGGCCAGTAATAGATTCCGCGTGACGAGAAAGTCGAAGCGGTTTCAGACCCGAGCACAAGTTTCTGAGGCAGAACCTGATATGCCTTGTCGTAATATTGTGGCTTGTAATTGAATCCGGGGATGTCGAGCGCAGCGGCGAATCCATTGTCAAGGACTGCCCCTATCTGATCCATACCGCAAGTGACGGGTCGTGTGGGATCGAGCTCATGAACAAGATTCTGGAGCATCATCAGTTCGGAAATGCCGTCAGGCCCCCATTGAGACGGGACTTCGTTGCCTATCGACCACATCACCACAGAAGGATTGTTGCGATATTGTTTCACCATATTCGTGATGTCGCGCTCTGCCCATTCGTCGAATACCTTGCCGTATCCGTTTTCAGATTTGGGGCGGAATCCCCAGTCATCAAAAGGCTCGACCATCAGCATCATTCCCATCTCATCGCAGATTCTTACAAGCTCCGGGGCAGGCATATTGTGGGATGTGCGTATTGCATTTGCTCCCATATCTTTCAGTAGTTCAACCTGATGCCTGAGTGCTGCCTCGTTGATTGCGGCACCGAGCGGGCCGAGGTCGTGGTGGTTGCACACCCCTTTGAACTTTGTGTATTTTCCATTGAGGAAGAATCCCTTTTCGGGGATATATTCCAACTTTCTGATACCGAAACGGGTTTCGTAACAGTCGACTTCGCGACCTTCTTTGAGAAGTTTTGTGACAGCTTTGTAAAGTGCAGGATTCTCAACAGACCAAAGTACCGGGGCATTGACTAAAAAACTCTGCACAAAAGGCTGACCGTGAGCTATATAATCGACAGAATTATTGGCTGCGACCTTTCCGTCGGGAGCGATTATATCAGTGGATACGGTAATCTTCTCCCCTTTCTCCACACCTGCGATTTCAAGTTTAAGGTTTACGGAAGCATATTCCTTGGAAATTATGGGAGTGGTGACGTATGTTCCCCAGACAGGGATATTAACCTTGTCTGTCACAACGAGATGGACATTTCTGTAAAGACCTGCGCCTGCATACCAGCGAGACTGCTTGTCATAGTTTTCGAGAGAAACTTCAAGGTCGTTCTCCCCTTCGCGCACGACTTCGTCTATATTTACATAGAAGGAGTTGTATCCGTATGGCCAGAACATCAACTCCTTGCCGTTCACTTTTACGTGGGCATTGCTCATGGCGCCGTCAAACACCAATGAGACACTTTTGCTGTCCGGCTTGGTTACGTTGAATGTTCTCTTGTATATTCCCTTGCCGATAAATGGCAGACCGCCCGTGCGTCCGGTTTTCCAAGTCTGTGCCGTTTCCCCGTTTTGGGTGACTGCGACGCATTGAAGGTCATAATCTCTGCTGAAAGGGCCGTAGATTGCCCAATCGTGAGGAATCCGAACTGACTTCCATTCACGGGCATCGGTGTCCGCGCGGGAGAACATCCAGCCATCTTTGAGCAGAATATCGCTGCGTTGCGCATTCACACTTGTGGGAAGTATCGCGCAGGCTATTATTATGAGAATAAAAGATTTCGTGATTTTCATAATCATGTATTTCCGGTTTAATAACCTTCAAATTTAAATAAAAAAGGCCATAACCACAAAGGCTACGGCCAAATTTATCGTTTTATACGCTATGCTATGCCTCTCCCGAGAACCCCATCGGGGAAATCGGAGGGACAGGTGTACCATTGTCAATCTTTATTGTTCCAAACTCACTTTCATATTTAGAGACATTGTCTGAAAGGGCGCGAAGAAGCCTCTTGGCGTGTTCAGGAGCCAAAACCACACGGCTTACTACCGTCGGTTTCGGAATACCCGGCATCATCTGAATGAAATCGAGAATAAACTCGCTGTGTGAATGGGTGATGAGAGCCAGATTGGAATATTTTCCCTGAGCTATGTCGGCGGTAAGGTCAATGCTAAGTTCTTTTTTATCTTCCATATTGATATTCAATTATTTAGCAAAAGCTACAGATCTTGTTTCACGGATAACGGTAATCTTCACCTGACCCGGATAAACCATTTCATCCTGAATCTTCTTTGCGATGTCGGCTGAAAGTGATTCGCAAGTCTTGTCATCCACCTGGTCTGCACCGACAATCACGCGGAGCTCGCGACCGGCCTGGATTGCGTATGTCTTAGTGACACCCGGATAAGAGAGGGCAATATTCTCCATATCCTTGAGTCTCTTGATGTAGCTTTCGATAACCTCGCGACGGGCTCCCGGACGGGCACCTGAAATGGCATCGGCAACGAGTACCAGCGGAGCGATGAGTGAGTTCATCTCCACCTCTTCGTGGTGAGAACCAATCGCATTGCAAACCTCAGGTTTCTCCTTGTACTTTTCGGCGAGTTTCATACCGAGAATTGCGTGTGGCAATTCTGGATCTTCATCCGATACCTTTCCGATATCGTGGAGAAGACCTGCACGCTTGGCAACTTTCACGTTCAGACCAAGTTCCGCAGCCATCGTGGCGCAGATGTTTGCAACTTCGCGTGAGTGTTGGAGCAGGTTCTGCCCGTAGGAAGAGCGGTATTTCATACGGCCGATAAGTTTGACAAGCTCTACATTGAGACCGTGGATTCCAAGGTCGATGCAAGTACGCTTACCGATTTCCATAATCTCATCATCAAGCTGCTTGCTCACCTTTGCAACTACCTCCTCAATGCGTGCCGGATGGATACGACCGTCTGTAACAAGCTGATGCAGAGCAAGTCGTGCAACTTCACGGCGAATAGGGTCGAATGCCGAAAGGAGGATTGCCTCCGGAGTGTCATCTACAACTATTTCAACACCGGTTGCTGCTTCGAGCGCCCTGATGTTTCGCCCTTCACGGCCGATGATGCGCCCTTTGAGCTCATCGTTCTCGATATTGAACACCGTTACGGCATTTTCTATGGCAGTTTCGGGTGCTGTCCTTTGGATTGTGTTGATGACGATTCTCTTGGCCTCTTTGCTGGCATTGAGACGCGCTTCATCCATAACGTCGTTGATGTATGACATAGCTTCTGACCTCGCCTCTGCTTTCATCGTCTCAACGAGCTGGTTCTTGGCCTCTTGAGCTGTCATTCCGGCGATTTCCTGAAGCTTGACGATTTGCTCGTCACGCAACTTTTCAAACTCCTCTGCCTTCTTGTTGACAATCTCGAGCTGGCTCTTGAGGTTCTCTTTAATCTTGTCGTTTTCTTTTTGTTTGCGGCCGAGTTCCGAGCTCTGCTGGTTCAAAACGAATTCACGCTCTTTGAGTTTCGTTTCGAGCTGCTGCATCTGGCTGTTCTTTTCGTTGATGAAAGCCTCGTGCTCACTCTTGAGCTGCAGGAATTTTTCCTTAGCCTGGAAAATTTTGTCTTTCTTGATGTTCTCGCCTTCGGCTTCGGCCTTTTTTATGATGTCATCGGCCTTTTCCTTGAGCGCCTCCACATTTTTCTTGAAAATGGTGTTCTTTATTGCTACGTAAACGCCGATTCCGGCTGCGGCTGAAACTACGGCAATTATAATACCTATTATTGGATTCATTTATTATGATAATTTGGTTGGTTAAGTATCTTGTTAATTATGAGAAAGATACCTTGCGATTGATAAAAAAGAGCCGTTAGTGCATAAGACCGAAAATCTTAAATAAATAAGATTTGAGCTCCGGCTGATATGTGCCGCAAACGTCCTCCGTCCGATATATCGAATCCCCGTGAGGGTAAAATAGGCCTGTTTTTAGCTGCCGAGTTGGCTCGGTGTGTTTTTAACGTTGATTTTGGCAAAGGCAAAACTAACGGCTCGAAATATATTCTCCCAATTGTTTGTCAATATTTTCCAGCTCTTTGACGATTTTGTCGGCTGAATTGTCCCGCTCGTTTTCCAACAACTTCATCTTTTCTTGCAGGAGACATAAATACAGCAATTCCGTCAATGTCTTGTCAGGGAATCGGTTGGTATAGTCTTCAATCTTGCCATTGAGAATCTTCGCCGCCTCTCTCAACACAGGCTCAGTGGCAGGTTCTATTTCAAAGGGAATCGGCGCACTCAAGCCATACAACGTTATATTAACTCTCTGTGTGTCTCGTTTTTCTTCCATTTATCCATTCAATAAAGCTATGCACTTGTCTATCTCCCTTATCAACTCCGAGACCCTCTTTTTCGCAAGTTCGCCACTCTCCCCTTCCCTGAATGCTTCAATCAATTGCAGGGTTTCAATCTGTTTCTCTAATTCGCTAATTTTATTTGTGTTAAGTGTTAATTGTTCTTCATATTCCACTACGAGATTGCCAAGCCTTACTCTCTCCCTTTCAGAAGATTCATAGAGGGCAATGAGTTGGCATATCTTACCATTCAGCCTCTCTATAATCGCCTGACTTTCCATAGTTTTGATTGCGCAAAGTTATAAAAATTATTCAACAAAGCACCAATTAGTATTCACAACCGGTGTAACTTCTTTTTGTTCAGTAAGATATTCGTACATCATATCTCTGATGTCGCGGTATTTTCCAACGATTACCGAGCCGTCGGCAGGGTTTATCCCCGCACCATCTTTGAGCAGATCACCTCCACCCATCGCGCGATATGAAGTCATAGCAACGATATACTCCCTGTTCAAGTCAAAAGGGGAACCATCTTCCATAGATGCTATCTCTACCCTGCTGCCCTGCGGTTTGCTCTTATAAACCTTGTAGATAATCCCTCTTGCCGAATCGAAGTTGAACGAAGGACCAATGTTGTTTATCCAATTGTGGAAAGAAAGTTCAAGATAATCTTTCACCTGGCGGCCGGTCATCTTTATTGTATATAACTGATTTTCATAAGGATACAATGTGAACATATCATTATATACAACTGCCCCCTTCTCCACTTTTTTCCCTCTTGTGAGAGGAGCGGCGATTGAAATGTCGGCACCGGAGCTTTTGAGCTGTATCTCGTGAACAAGATTCAGATATGTCGAAGGCCCCTCCAGCGCATCGTCAAGATTGACTGTTTCATTGAAAGTGCATACAGGCTTTGTCGTGAACGCCTTTACCTTTTCAAACTCCGTTGCCAGATGGTTGTCGTAATCCGTATCGGGGGCTATTTCAGCCATTGATACGAGCTCAGTCTTATAATCTTTTGATATACAGGCACCTTTTTCAAATGTGAGCTTCACGCGGCAGTCGGCGACGTGTCCGGCGCGGGAGCCGGCATTCATCAGAATCACCTTTCCGGCAGGATTGTCAACTTCCAGAATCTTGGGAGAGTGATCGTGTCCGCAGATTACCATATCTATTCCCTTGACGGTTTTTGCAAGGTATAGTGCGGGATTTTCGAAATCACTCTTTTCTCCTGTGCCCGTGCCACCGTGTATGGATATTATCACAAAATCCGGAGATTCTTTTGTATTTACCTCATCAACAAGTGTTTGAGCCATATCCGCAGAAAGAATGTCAAATCCCGAATAGTGATCTGCTGAAATCCAGCTCTTGATGTTTGGATTAGTGAATCCTATCACAGCAATTTTAAGCCCGCCTTTTTTTAAGATGGTATATCGGTCGTAGTAAGAATTCTCCGTGCCGTCTATTGCGGTATTGGCCCCAAGGTAAGGCACTCCCAACTCTTTTCTTATCTTGTCATAAACAGAATGGGTAGCCTCAACATCGTGATTTCCAACCACTACGGCATCATATCCAAGGTATTTTGCGGCCTTTGAATAGATGTG
>JABUTQ010000052.1 GCA_021443605.1 Bacteroidales bacterium
CGCGGTTTGGGGCCTCTCTCCCCTACAATCAGCTCATTGTCACCAATATAGATTTTCTTTTTCGCACAAAGATTGTAGAAATTCTTTGCCCGCATTATCGGTATCGGGAAAAAGCCGTCGTTCTTTTTGTAAAACTCAGTCTCTATCAATGCCCTTTCAATTGTAAGGGAGGGCTCGGTATTGACAGACAAGCCGCGCAATATGGAGATTCGTTCGTTCATATAATTTTATCGTATAACTTCTAAAATCTTGTTTTTTAACATAGGAGAAAATGAGGGATGTTGTGCGAGCCACTCTCTTACGAGGGCTGACGTTTCCGGCGCGGGATTGCTTCCGATAAGGGCAGCCACCCACCTTCCGGGGAAGAATATATCAGAGGTCTTTTGTATAAATTCCAGAGCATCAAGTCCTTGCGGAATATATTCAATACTCTCGGTCTGACGCACCTTTCTGCGGAGCAAAGAAAGGAGATCCAAAGCCCACGGCTCTTCGCCCCTCCCCTGCGGTTCAATCAGAGAATAGAAGAGACTGTCCCGTACAGATTTGGCAGGATTGCATCCCTGCGACACATAGTCAAACTCCCGACGCTCGTCTTCGGCTGTGAGTCTTGAGCGCTGAATATCAAGAATTTGCTGACATTTCTCCGGCATCATCACTGAGAGATGCATAGCTGTACGGCTGTAATCCTTCTTGGAGAATCCCTTGAAAAGCTCGTTCTCCCAACCGGCATACAATTTTTCCAGAACGGAATCATCCACAGCCGACACCGAAAGGGCTTTCAACAGTGTCATCCTTGCTTCGGAGGATAGGGCACTTTCCGAAAGATCTAACAGCCGTCTATCAATATCTCTTTGTTTTTCAATCGGTTGCCCCAATGATATATCTGAAAGATAACTGCAGATGGCCGATACCGTCAACGGATTCTTCTCTGTTACAAGAATTTCGGCAAACTTATCGAACAGTTGCTTTTCAGAGATATTGCCAAGTCTGTAATTCCAATAAAGGGTTATAATCACCGACTCACGACGAATATCGTCCGTTTCGGGAATTATAAAACCTTGAGAAAGAAGCCGCTGCGCAGATTCTTCGTCAATTTCAAATATGGCATAGCCCATCCCTCTGCTGTTAGGTATGATAACCTGAGGTTTATCGGGAACTGCCACTTTTGTACTCGCCCCTTGCAGCTCTATTTTTACTACTCGAATATCCGATTGGCCATATATCAGCGCTACTTCAAACTTTTGTGGCCAAGTCACACCACGATGCAGACGATCTTGTTGAGACACAATCAGATAACCTTCTTTCCACTGCGTTTTGACAATCGGAAGAGAGGAGCGTTTTACCCAAGCCTCGTCAAAAGATTTCATACCGGCATCAGGGGCATTTTGTTCCATAATCTCTATCAGATTATCCCATACGGCGTTGCCGTAACTATACTTTTTCAGATACTGACGCAGGGCAGCCTGCAGGGCTTCCTCCCCCATCGCGTCTTCTATTTTGTCCAACACAGCCGGAGCTTTGTCGTAAATGATATTTCCGTAAAGCAGGCCGGCCTGGTTCAGATTATCCAGATTTTGCTGTATCGGATGAGACCCTTCGCTGAAATCGGTGCCGTATGCAATTCTGTGATTGTCGTGGAGCATCCTCTGCTCTTTATTGGCATCCAACTTAATTTTTCCGGCAAAGAATCCGGCGAATATCTCTTTGGTCCACACGTCGTTGAACCATTTCATAGTGACAAGGTCGCCAAACCATTGATGAGCAGTCTCGTGGGCAATCAGGTTATCACGCGAGTCAAGCTGGCTTGCCGTGGGATTTGCCCCGGGGAACATTGTCCTGTCGTTGAATTGGATGGCACCGGCGTGCTCCATCCCCCCAAACTGATACCCCGGAAGGACAACCATATCGTATTTTTCATAGGGGTAAGGGATGCCTGTATAATCCTCCATCCATTTGATGGAATGACCTGACTGTGCCACAATGGCATCAAAATCCTTTTTGTCCGCTTCGTTATCGTGTCTGTGATAGATTGTTATGTCGTGTCCGAATGCAGTGCCGAAGTATTGTTCGAAAACTCCTGCAACAAATGCAAAGAGATAAGTGGGGAGCGGAACTGTCTTATTGAAGGTAAATTGTTTTCTGCCGGAAGGGAGCTCGTTTATGGATGAAATCTTGCCATTACCGATGGCTCTCCAGTTTGCAGGAACTTCAAGTGTGAGAGAAAAAACGGCCTTTATGTCAGGCTGGTCAAAGCAAGGAAACACAGTCCGGGCATTTGCCGGCACAAACAACGTATATAAATAATCCTTGTGGCGATTAAGACATCTGTTCCCCGACACGAACGGTATCTCCACAAGATTGGTCCCTTGGTGAAGATATTTGCGGGGGATTGTCACGTGTTCGTTCAACACCTTGGCAGTGAAATGTTTGCCGTTTGCCACCACCTCTACCTCGGAGCCTTCCGGTCCACAAAAGTCGAACGGAAGATTCATCCGGGAAGCCAACTCAAAAGAGACGGAACAAACCCCTTCAACATCTTCATAGAGGCTGTCGGGAACACTCACCGAAATGTCATACGATACGTTCGCGAGCGCGGAGGCCCTGCTTTCGGCCAATTGTTTTGACACTCCCGGCTCGACCTCCGAACACGAAATCACCAGACAGGTTGCAACCAGTCCGGTGATTATCTTTATATAAGCTGTTGGTTTCATTGCATTGGAACAACGCAACCGATTCTCCTTATTTCTTGAAAAGGCCGCCGAGAACACCTTTGGCTATAGAGCCGAGTGCACTGTTTCCGCTGCCGGAACCGCCTTTGAGAGAGAGGATTATGTCATTCAAATCCACATCGCCGTCTCCATCCATATCCTTGAACATTCCGCCTACCTTACCGATAATGGCAGGGATGAGAGCTGTGATGGAAGACAATTGGGTGGAATTGAGATTGAGTGATGAAAGATTTCCACCGAGGATTTTAGTGGCAAGAGCTGTGATTGGGCTGGAAGCAGCTGAGGTAGAGCCGTTTATCAAAGCCTTTATCTGATCTATTCCGCCGGCCTTTGTAACTGTCTGTGTGAGACTGCCGAGAACTGAATCTGAAATGCCGCCAAGTACTTGATTTTTAAGGGATGCAGGGATATTGAGCCCGCCGGCCTGCGATGCAACTGCCTTTGAAATGATTTCTGAAATGTTTGCCATAATGTATTTTTATTAAATTTCACAAAGTTGGAAAAAATTATGGAATTATCGTAACTTTGCCACAATAAGATGTGAGTTAAATAATCAGTTTGAACAAAATGAATGATAACCATCGTGAAAAAGACTCTCTGAAGGTCTTGGGAAAAAAGACAGAATACAGACAGGATTATGCTCCTGAAGTTCTTGAATGCTTTGAAAATCTCCATAAGGACAGGGATTATTGGGTGAGATTCAATTGTCCCGAGTTCACAACGCTCTGCCCGATTACGGGACAGCCAGACTTTGCGGAGATCAGAATAAGCTATATTCCTGATATAAAGATGGTTGAAAGCAAGAGTCTGAAACTCTATCTGTTCAGTTTCCGCAGCCACGGCGATTTTCACGAAGATTGTGTGAATATCATAATGAACGACCTCATCAAGCTGATGGATCCCAAATATATCGAAGTTACCGGAATATTCACTCCAAGAGGAGGCATATCTATCTGGCCTTATGTAAATTATGGAAGGCCCGGCACCTGCTACGAAGATCTTGCGCGCCGTCGTTTCGAGACACACGAATAGAGCAACTGCTATGACTGCTGCCGGCAGTTCAAGGCAACATCCACAATCCTCGCCACATCGAGCGAACGGCTGTGGCTGTTTTCTTCCGATTCTATTTTCCCTTCTTCGATGAGGTTCATAAATTCGTGAGCCTCATAATACATAAACTCCTTCTGATTGAGGGAGATATCGATTGTGTTGCCATAAATCCCACCACGTTGTTGGTGGTCACCCGCCCCTTCGCGGAGAATCAACTCGGGGCCAATCATATTGGAGAGTTTCTTGATCTTGACAAGCCCGTCTTCCCCTTGGATTTCACATCCGGCAATGCCGTCGGCTGCCTTGGAATAAGAGAGCACAGCCTGCATTCCGGGGTAATCCACAATCATCGCCCCTTGGATATCTATCTGATTATCAACACTTGGAACTATCTTTCCAGGCGAAGCCACCGTGCTGCGCGCGCTGATACACGCTGATGCCTTCTCGTATGTATAGTCCCCCTGCCACGGCACACCGAACAAGTGCACCATCGGAGCGATGCAATACACACCCAAATCCCTGAGAGCTCCACCTTTCATAAGAGGGTTGAACACGTTGGCGACAGATTCGCCTTCGACAAATGCTTTCATCCGCGAAGAATACTGGCAGAAAGATGCGTCGTAGCGACGGACAGTGCCGATTTTGGTGACAGCCTCGCGAACGACATTGAAATTAGGAAGAAGTGTCGTCTTCATCGCCTCCATCAGCGCCATTCCTGTCTCGCTTGAGACTGCAATCATCTTTTCTACTTCGGCCGCAGTGGGGGCAAGAGGCTTCTCACAAAGCACGTGCTTTCCGCTTCGCATCATCATTATTGACTGATCCGCGTGGCAAATATTGGGAGAAGCGATATAAACAGCATCTATATCAGAGGCGGCGGCGAGATCTTGCAGGGATGTGTAAACCTTTGATACCCCGTATTTTGATGCAAATTCTTCTCCTCTCTGGCGAGTGCGCGAATATACAGCCGCATATTCAAAGCGGGAATCAAGCACCGCACCTTTGATGAAAGAATCGACAATGAAGTTTGTGCCGATGGTGGCAAAGCGAATCTTATTCATCCAAAAGAGTTTCCTACAACTGATTATAGGCAGGTGAGAAAGTGTCTCCTTTTGACGGGTCACCGCAATCTATTCCTTTTCTGAACCACCTTGAACGCTGTGCAGAAGTGCCGTGGTTAAAGCTGTCCGGAACGGCATATCCGCGAGATTGTTTCTGGAGATAATCGTCACCAATCTTGGAAGCTACCGCCAACCCCTCTTCAATGTCACCGCGTTCGAGCGAGCCAAACATCTTGTTGTCGTGATATGCCCAAACTCCGGCATAAAAATCGGCCTGAAGCTCAAGACGGACACTTATCTGATTGCTCTCCTTTTCACTCACGCGGCTCCTCTCGGCATTCGCTTCCTGCAGAGTACCAAGGAGATACTGCACGTGATGCCCCACCTCGTGGGCGATTACATAAGCGTATGCAAAATCACCGTCGGCCCCGATAACCCTTTTCATATTTGTGAAGAAAGAGAGGTCGATATATACCGACTGGTCTGCACTGCAATAGAACGGACCGGTTGATGCATCTGCTCCACCGCAGCCGGATCTTACTGAACCACTGAACAATACGAGTTTCGGAGGAACATATTTGAGATTATTCTGCCTAAAAATTTCACTCCACACATCTTCGGTCCCTGCCAATATCTGGCTTGCAAAGACGGCAAGTTCCTGTTCCTGCTCACTGGGGGTATAGTCCTGAACCTGCCCCGCACCAACACCGCTGCTCTCTATATTTCTGATAACATCCTGCGGATCGCCCCCCATCAGCAATGTAATCAAACCTACAATGATGATTCCGCCAAGACCGAGCCCTCCGGCTTTCATTGTCTTGCCGCGGCGATCGTCCACATTTGTACTTTGTCTTCTTCCTTCAAGTTTCATAAGATAATCAGTATTATTTCAATTAACTTACAAAAATACAAATAATTTTCATTAGAATGTCACGGTGTATGATATGTTAGGCAATATCGGCATCCTGAGGCGAGTTCGTCATCCTGAGGCGTAGCCGAAGGATCTCACCGCGAAGCACTGCTCGTGGGGATCCTTCACTTCGTTCAGGATGACGTGGTGCCACCTTAAAACAAAAGAGCCCAAGCACTTACGCTTGAGCTCTTGTTTTAAGGTGGCGGCTACCTACTTTCCCACTTGGTGTAGCAGTATCATCGGCACGAGC
>JABUTQ010000320.1 GCA_021443605.1 Bacteroidales bacterium
TCAACAAGCGGCTCAACACAAGGCTCATCAGATTCTTTCTTCGTATTGTTATTCTTGGGCATTTCAGGCTTATGCTTGTCTTCCGAGAACTGACGGAGAAGCTTTACACGAAAATCATCATCCACGACAAACACCTTTGCTGCCTTCTTTATCGGTAGAACCTTTTTGAATTCCTGATAGTATTTGCTCTGGAGTTCTGATTCTTTGCTGAATGCAGATAAATATTCATCCACAAGCTTTTCAATCTCTTCATCTTGAAGTGATTCCGATTTTTTGCGGATAATCTGGAGAGCCTTCATTGCCTTTCCGTGGGCAGCCCAAGATTCCTTTGTATATTGATTGTAAAGCGGCCAAAACGCCTGCGCCTCCTCCGGTGTCAAATCGAGATGCATAGAGAAGAACATAATCTTATCGTTTTGGAGCTTGTTGTCAACCTTTCCCTGTGCCGCAGCCTCGTAAGAACCAAAAAGGGCGAAAGCGGCTATCAAGCATATAAAAATTTTTTTCATTACTCTAAAGATGCAAGATAGTTATACATATACATTTGAGAGAATTTGTCGGAAGAGAAATATTCAAGGATATCTTCTTCGCTAATCTGCTCATCTTCAATATTATAATCTTCCGAAGCATTGTCGGAAAGATACTCTAAGTGGATAGGATGCCACATATCCAGCTCTTCTGCATATTCGTATGTTGCTGTCGCATCCAACTGTTGTGGGGAGAAAGTAGATGTGATGCGGAGCATTCCCCAACCCATACCGAAAATTATGCAGAACATAAGCGCAAGGGAGAAGGCGGGCTTGAGCACAGACCATCTTGTATGGACAGCTTCACCTGCACCGTCAGGATTAACTGCCGCCCTGAGCTTGTCTTCCATCGAATCGAAATACCCCTGAGGCACCGTGAATGGATTCTTGCGCAGCTCTTCGTTGTTCAATATGTCTTTATTTTCAATCATCGTTTCGTTAGACAATCAATTGTTTAAAAGGTTTAATCAGTCTGTTTCAAACGCCCATACTATTTTTCATATCCTCGACCACCTTGTTGTAGGCGTGGTGGTATGAGGCTTTGAGAGATCCCACGGAGGTGTCGAGCACCTCCGCAATCTCTTCATATTTTCTTTCTTCGAAATATCTCATGCAGAATACCACTTTCTGCTTTGGGGGAAGTTTGGAGATGGCTTTGTGAAGCGCCATCTGAAGCTGGTCTCCGCTGAAAAAGTCGTCTTGCTTGAGTTTCTTTTCAAAGTACGCACCCATCCCCTCAAAGGAGAGGAAGCCCACTATCTGCCTGCGGTGCAGAAAAGTAAGGGCTTCGTTTGTGGCTATTCGGTAGAGCCAGGTAAAGAGCCTGGCATCTTCCCTGAAAGTGTCGAGAGAGTTCCAAATCTTGATGTACGTATTCTGGAGAAGGTCGTCCGCATCTTCGTGGCTCACCACAAGGCGGCGGATATGCCAATAGAGCCGCTCACCATACTCTCTCACCAACAGGTTGAAAGCCTGGTTTTTGTCTCCGTTGCGGTAGAGACCCAGAATATGTTTGTCATCAGCCAAAATTGAAATTCCTAAAGCATTTTCTTCACTTGCTCATATACGTTTTGGGCAGTGAATCCATATTTTTCGTCCAACACCTTGTAAGGTGCCGACAATCCAAAGCTGTTCATACCCCAAACTTTGCCGCGGCTTCCCACAATACCTTCCAAAGTAACGGGTAACCCCGCCGTAAGGCCAAACACTTTTGCATCGGTCGGAATTACAGAGTGCTGGTATTCAGTGCTTTGTTGTCTAAACAACCCTTCTGATGGGATTGACACTATTCTGGTCTTGATACCATCTTCTGCAAGGAGGGCGGCTCCGGCAATGAGAGTTGAAACCTCCGAGCCGGAGGCCAAGAGCACGATGTCAAAATCGGGATCGGAGGCTGCAACGACATACGCTCCACGAGCCACTCCGCTGTAGTCGTTCTCTGCGGGGAGGTTCTGTATGTTCTGTCGGGAAAGTATCAGGGCGGTGGGAGTGGCGTTGTTTTCCATCGCAATTTTCCATGCCATTGTAGTTTCGTGTGCATCGGCGGGGCGAAGGACGCGCAGAGAGTTTTTGCCGTGGTGGTTGTTCAATTTTTCCAACAGGCGTAGTTGTGCTTCCTGCTCAACAGGTTGGTGCGTAGGGCCGTCTTCACCGACGCGGAAGGCATCGTGAGAGAAGATGAACTTCACGGGCACCTCCATAAGGGCCGCCATACGGATTGCCGGCTTCATATAGTCCGAGAACACGAAGAAAGTGGCGCAAGCAGCTATCACGCCGCCGTGAAGCATCATACCGATGCAGCAGCAAGCCATAGTGAGCTCGCTCACTCCCGCCTGGAGGAACGCTCCGCTGAAGTCTCCCTTGGTAAGGGCGTGAGTCTTCTTGAGGAAGCCGTCCGTCTTGTCTGAATTTGAGAGGTCGGCAGATGCAACAATCAAATTGTCATAGTTGTCTGCAAGTACGGAAAGCACTGTGGCAGAGGCGTTTCTTGTGGCCACATTCTCTTTTTGGACAATAGCGTCCCAGTTGATTGCCTGGCATTCATTATGAAACCAGTTCCACTTCTTCTCGGCCTTATCGGGATATTTTGCAGCCCATTTTTCTTCCTCGGCTTTTCTTTCTGCAACTATTTTGCAAAGTTCATCTTGGCGTTTTTTATAGATCTCTGTGACTTCCGGGAAGATTTTAAAAGGATCTTCAAGGTCTCCGCCGAGATTCAGGATGGTATTCTTATAGGCATCGCCTCCGAGAGGAGCACCGTGGGTGGCGCAGCATGCTTCGTAGCTGCTTCCGTCTGCCTTGCGGGCACCCTTGCCCATTATAGTATTTCCTATAATCAGAGTAGGTTTCCCTTCAACCTTTTTGGCTGCATCGAGGGCTGCACGAATCTGATTCACGTCGTTTCCGTCAATCTCTAACACTTCCCATCCCCATGCACGATATTTGGCTTCGACATCCTCGCTTGTAACATCCTTTGTTTCAGTGGAAAGCTGAATTTTGTTCGAGTCGTAGAACATAATCAGGTTGTCCAATCCAAGATGGCCTGCAAGACGCCCTGCTCCCTGTGAAATCTCTTCCTGAATGCCCCCGTCGCTGATATATGCATATATTGTCTGACACATTACATCCCCAAGACGTGCCTTCAAAAACTTGGCGGCGATTGCAGCTCCCACGGCATAGGTGTGCCCCTGCCCGAGGGGACCGGAAGTATTCTCGATGCCGCGCCAGACATTTAATTCCGGATGCCCTGTTGCAGGACTTCCCCACTGCCTGAAGCTCATTATCTCTTCTTTCTTGAATCTTCCCGTTAAGTAAAGCACTGAATAAAGCATTGGAGACATATGCCCCGGGTCGAGGAAGAAGCGGTCGCGGCCCTCCCAGTTGAGATTTGAAGGATCATACACGAGATATTCCGAAAATAGAACGTTTATGAAATCCGCTCCACCCATTGCACCGCCAGGATGTCCCGAGTTGGCCTTTTCCACCATTGCTGCAGACAATATTCTGATATTGTCAGCGGCCTTGTTCATCAGATTGATATCGTTCATAGACAAGTTTATGTTTAGATGCTGTTAAAAATTCATCTTACAAATATACAAAGCAAATCAAATAATACTTACATTTGCGGCCGAAAAATCAAGAATACCCCAATTCCCATGGAAAAGATTAGAAATGTTACCCTATCCCTCGAAGATGGGACACTTTTTCACGGCCGGTCGTTTGGTTATGAAAAGGCAGTTTCAGGAGAGGTGGTTTTCAACACGGCTATGTCTGGATACCCCGAGAGCCTTACCGACCCTTCTTATGCAGGTCAGATGATGACTTTGACATATCCCCTTGTCGGCAATTACGGAGTGCCGCCGTTCACTTTCGGTAAAGATGGCATCCCCGAATTTATGGAGAGCGAGAAGATTCACGTCAGGGCGCTTATCGTGAGTGACTACAGCGAAAAATACAGCCATTGGAATGGGGTTGAGAGCCTTGGCGAATGGCTCAAACGGGAAGAGATTCCGGCAATTACCGGCATTGACACCCGCCGGCTCACAAAGGTGCTCCGCGAGCACGGCGTGATGATGGGGAAGATTCTCTTTGACGACGAGCCCGATTCGGACATAGAGATGGAAAACTATGGCGACATCAATTTTGTGGACAGGGTGAGTTGCAAGGAGGTGATGGTCTATGCAGGAGGGGAGATTCTTCGCCACAGTTGTGCTCAAGATTTGAATAATGCTGATATTGAGACATTTGCAGGGGGGATGAAAAAGGTTGTGCTCGTGGATTGTGGCGTGAAGGCGAATATCCTCCGCTGCCTTTTGAAGCGTGGAGTGGCAGTGATTCGGGTCCCCTGGAACTACGATTTCAATAATCTCAAATTTGACGGCCTGTTTATCTCAAACGGCCCCGGAGACCCCGATACTTGCGACGCTGCAGCTCAAAATATCCGTAAGGCAATGAAAAACAACAATTTGCCGATATTCGGAATCTGTATGGGGAATCAGCTTCTCGCAAAAGCGGCGGGGGCAAAGATATACAAATTGAAATATGGCCACCGCAGCCACAACCAGCCGGTGAGAATGGCAGGGACAAACCGTTGCTTCATCACTTCGCAAAATCACGGATATGCCGTTGACAACACCACGCTTCCGGTGGATTGGGAGCCTCTTTTCCTCAATATGAACGACGGCAGCAACGAGGGAATCCGTCACAAGAGCAACCCGTGGTTCTCGGCACAGTTCCATCCGGAGGCGTGCAGCGGCCCTACTGACACCGAATTTTTGTTTGACGAATTTGTAAAGATGATATAGGAGGAGAGGATATGAAAGAAAACAGCATCAAGAAAGTATTGCTTCTGGGAAGCGGCGCCCTCAAAATCGGAGAGGCGGGGGAATTTGACTACTCCGGCTCGCAGGCGCTCAAGGCGTTGAAGGAAGAGGGAATATACACAGTCCTCATAAACCCGAACATCGCCACAGTGCAGACCTCGGAAGGGATTGCAGATCAGATATATTTCCTCCCCGTGACTCCATATTTCGTGGAAAAGGTCATCGCAAAGGAGCGTCCGGACGGCATAATGCTCGCCTTCGGAGGCCAGACCGCCCTCAACTGCGGTGTTGCCCTTTACAAAGACGGCATTTTTGAAAAATATGGCGTGAAGGTGCTTGGAACACCGGTTCAAGCCATCATAGATACTGAAGACAGGGAGATTTTCGTAAAAAGGCTCGACGAAATTGATGTCAAGACCATAAAGAGCGAGGCGGTGGAGAGCCCCGAGGCGGCCCGTCGTGCAGCCTCCGAGCTCGGTTATCCGGTGATTGTCCGAGCCGCATACGCCCTGGGTGGTCTCGGTTCTGGTTTCTGCGACAATGAAGAGGAACTCGACATTCTTGTGGAGAAAGCGTTCTCATTCTCTCCGCAAGTGCTTGTGGAAAAATCTCTCAAAGGGTGGAAAGAGGTTGAGTATGAGGTGGTTCGCGACCGCTTTGACAACTGCATCACCGTCTGCAATATGGAAAATTTCGACCCTCTCGGAATCCATACGGGAGAATCTATCGTGATAGCTCCTTCGCAGACACTCAGCAATACCGACTACCACAAGCTTCGTGAGCTCTCGATAAAGATAATCAGACATATCGGCATCGTGGGAGAGTGCAACGTGCAATATGCCTACGATCCGTCAAGCGAAGAATATCGTGTGATTGAGGTAAATGCCAGACTTTCAAGGTCTTCTGCCCTTGCATCTAAGGCGACCGGATACCCTTTGGCATTTGTGGCTGCAAAACTTGGCCTCGGATACGGCCTTTTTGACCTCAAAAATTCAGTTACAAGGACTACCGGTGCATTCTTTGAGCCGGCACTTGATTATGTCGTATGCAAGATTCCCCGCTGGGATTTGAGCAAGTTCCACGGAGTTGACAAGGAGCTCGGCTCGAGTATGAAATCGGTCGGAGAGGTGATGGCGATAGG
>JABUTQ010000397.1 GCA_021443605.1 Bacteroidales bacterium
AGGCAATGAAGCTTGGCAAACTTGGAATACAGACCTGCATCAAGAGTGAGAAGGCTTTTTCACAACTATCTTTTCAGGAGGCGATAGCTGCGGACTGGGAGGAATACTTCATAAGGAGGAGTACCCGTGACCGCAAGGCGAGAGAGGATTACCTGAAACTGCTTGATGAAGTTGACAGTAAGAATGCAATCTACATCATGGATATAATCAGACAGGATTGGAGGAATGATGATGAACGCCTACAATAAGATATATCTGGACGATGCCATGCAAACGGCAGGGGCAATGATGGACTGTGCGGTCAACGTAATCGGCTGTCCTGCAGAGGAGTTTTGTGCAAGGTTTATCGCCAGTGGCATTGCAGACCGTTTCTCCAAAGGCGACGTGACGTGCGTGGCGGGGAAGTCCGGAGTGGAGCTTGCTGTTGAGGTTATGAGACTTACAGGCAGCGATATCTCCGTTAGCGACGGCACAATATCAATGTCTTCTCCTGAATACTGGGCAGGTTGGACACTTGCATATTATCAGTGGCAGTCAGATATCTCTTTCAAGCAACTCTCAAGGCTTGGGCTTGATATGTGCAGTGTCTCTGCAATGTTCTACCCTCTTCACGAGGCGGATTTGTCTGTTTTCTGCTGCAGGGCAGATGATATGATAAGAGAAAGGATTGAATCCTCACCTCACTGGATTAAACGATTTCGCAAACTGAATGGAATCACCCAGGAAAAACTGTCCGAAATTACAGGTGTGCCTATACGCCAGATCAGGGCATACGAGCAGAAGGTAATAGACACGTCAAACGCTGAAAACCGCACTATCAGCAATATCCGGCGGGGCCTCCATATTTAGAAAAGAGGCCGCCGTTTGAGGCAGCCCCTTAAGCATCTAATATTTCTAAAGCACTATGCACCAGTCGTGAATGTCCTGGATAAGTCCAAACTGAATGCCGGTGAGGTGTTTGTACAGTTTGCGACAAACAGGGCCACACTCACCGTTTTTGCCGAAAGCGTAACTCTTTGTGATAGTGTTGCTCCTTAGGGTAGGCTTGTCATCGACTACGCTTACCGGAGTGATGACGGCAGCGGTTCCGCACTCTCCGACCTCATCAAACTCTTCAATCTCGTCAAGGGTGAACTTCTTGCGAACAACGTTCATTCCAATATCCTCTGCAATCTGGCAGAGAGATTTGTTTGTGATAGAGGGAAGAATACTGTCAGAAAGAGGGGTGATGTAATCATTCCCCTTGATTCCCAAGAAGTTGGCAGAAGAGAACTCATCGATGTAAGTATGGGTTGCAGGGTCAAGGAAAAGGACGTCGCCATATCCCATTCTCACCGCTTCACGCTCGGCGAACATAGCACCGGCATAGTTGCCGCAAACTTTGAATCGTCCGCTACCGTGGGGAGCTGCACGGTCAAAATCGCGTCCCACCACCGTTTTGATAGTCTGGAGCACCTGCCCACCGGAATATGTTCCGACAGGGAAGGTAAACACCATAAACATTATGCCGTCCGTCTGGGGTACCAGGTTCACTGAAGGGTCTGTGGTAATGATGATTGGACGGATATAGAGTGATGCGTTGTGTCCGTAAGGAGGGAGAAAATCAAGATTCTCCTTTACTGCCTGAATGCACATTTCGGTAAACATCTCCTCTGTAGGGCAGGGGAGTCCAAGAAAGTCGCAAGACGATTTCATACGTGCGGCATTTTCGTCGGCGCGGAAGATTCTCACTTTCCCGTCTTTTCCACGGAATGCCTTCAGCCCTTCGAAGCAGGACATTCCATAGTGGTATGAAGGGGAGCAAACAGTCAGGTTGATTTTATCTTCATTCTGGCTTTTTACGGGGCTCCATTTTCCGTCACGATAAACTGTCGTGAGAACAGTGTTGGTTTTTCTGTAATTGAAACCAAGCGAATTCCAATCTAAAGTTGACATTGTGTAAGGAATTAATTAATTGTCAATTAAATGTTTGCAGCAATCCAATCTCCCACTGCGGAAGTTGAATATGCAGTGCCTTCACCGCTGAGGTCTTCGGTCACGATTCCCTTCTCGATGGAGAGGGCTACAGCGTTGCGGATTGCCTTTCCCTCGTCCATCAGTCCGAAAGCATATTCGAACATCATTGCTGCGGAGAGGATAGTGGCAAGCGGATTTGCTATGTTCTTGCCGGCGGCTTGCGGATATGAGCCGTGGATAGGTTCGAATAGGCTGGTGTGTTCGCCGACAGAAGCGGATGCCAAGAGTCCCATCGAGCCGGTGATACAGCTCGCCTCATCTGTGAGGATATCTCCGAAAGTATTCTCTGTGACAAGCACGTCAAAGAATTTTGGACAGCGGATAAGTTGCATCGAGGCATTATCTACGAACATATAATCCACTTTAATATCAGGATATTGCGGCTCCATTTCCTGTGCAATCTGTCTCCATAGGCGGGAGCTCTCGAGTACGTTCGCCTTATCCACCACGGTGAGATGTTTCCTCCTGCGACCGGCATATTCGAAAGCGAGTTTCAAGATTCTTTCCACCTCGAATCTGTGATAGAGATTCGTGTCAAATGCAGTGTCGCCATTGTCCCTGCGCCCTTTCTCTCCGAAGTACATACCGCCGGTGAGTTCTCGGATGCACATAAAATCGGCTCCGTCCACCAACTCCCTTTTGAGGGGAGATTTGTCTACGAGAGAAGAGAACGTCTCCACCGGACGAAGATTGGCATAAAGTCCCAGCTGCTTGCGGATTGCAAGAAGACCTTGTTCGGGACGCACCTTCGACGTAGGGTCGTTGTCGTATTTGGGATCACCCACGGCTCCGAAGAGAACGGCATCGGATGCCATGCATATCTTGTGCGTCTCTTCAGGATAGGGATTTCCATAATTGTCAATCGCACAGGCACCTACATATCCGAATTCATACTCGGCAGTGTGCCCGAATTTCTTGCAGACGGCGTCAACCGCCTTGACGGCCTGTTCAACAACCTCCGGCCCGATTCCATCTCCCGGAAGCTTGGCAATTTTCATCTTCATATTTTTGTAATTTTATAGTTCTACTCTTCGTTGATGATGTTCAACATCTTGATTGTAGCCTTGATGGCAGCTTCGGTCTGGTCTGCATCCAATCCTCTGGTATGGAATATCTTATCACGATAGTTCCAAGTGATGATTGTCTGCACGAGGGCGTCCGTGCGCCCCCCCGGGGGGATTCCCACCTGATAATTGGTGAGCCACGGAAATTCCTTTGCGAGGCAGTTTTTGTAGATATGGCGGATGCAACGGACGAATGCATCGTACTGTCCGTCTCCGGATGCCGATTCCTCGAACACTTTTCCGTTCACCTCAAGCCTTACCTGCGCCACAGGCTTCAGCCCGTAGGTCTTGTTTACCATATAGCTCACAAGCCGCACCTTATCGTCCGGAGCGGCGTGCTTGAGCACGTCGTTCACTATGTAGGGGAGGTCTTCCCTTGTCACGACCTCTTTCTTGTCACCGAGCTCTATTATCCTGGCAGTCACAAGTTTAATCTGCTCCGGAGTGAGTTCGAGACCGAGGTCTTCTATATTCTTTGTGATGCTTGCCTTGCCGCTGTTCTTGCCCAAGGCATATTCTCTGCGCCTCCCAAACCTTTCGGGTATGAGGGCATTGCAATAAAGATTCTTCTTGTTGTCTCCGTCGGCGTGTACCCCGGCCACCTGGGTGAAGACATTGTCTCCGACAACGGGCTTGTTCGGCGGGATGGGGATTGCAGAGAGCCCCTCCACAAGACGGCTCACTTCATACAACTTCTCCTCCCGTATTCCCGTGTCTATCCCGAGATGGTCTTTCAAAGTGGCGTGGACACTTGCCAAGGGGGCATTGCCGGCCCTTTCGCCGAGTCCGTTGATGCAGGTATGCACCCCTTTTGCACCGGCTTTCACTGCTGCAAGGGCATTGGCCACCGAGAGGTCATAATCGTTGTGGGCGTGGAAGTGAAATTCGCAGGACGGATAGCGGCTGCACATTGTCCCTATATACTCACTTACCTTGTCCGGAGTGAGTACGCCAAGAGTATCCGGCAGGATAAATACCTCAATATCAGTATCTTTTAATCCGTCCATCATCTCAAAGACATAATCCGGGGAATCTTGTATGCCATTGCTCCAGTCTTCAAGGTAGAGACTGGTGGCGATGCCTTTTGCTGAGGCCAGGGAGAGGGTTTCCTTTATATCGGAGATATGTTGTGCTGCACTCTTTCCCAATTGCCCCTCGCAGTGCTTTTTGCTCCCTTTCGCCAGCAGATTCATCTTGCGGCATCCTGCTTCCGAGAGCCAATCCACCGACGACGATCCGTCCACGAATCCGAGACAACTTACGCGGTCGAGCACTCCGGCTTGTGAAGCCCAACGGCAAATCATAGCCACCGCTTCCTGTTCTCCTGCGCTTACCCGTGCAGACGCCACCTCTATCGCGGGAATGTTGAGGTCAGACACAAGTGCCTTGGCCACAATCAGTTTCTCGTGAGGGAGAAATGAAACGCCGCTGGTCTGTTCGCCGTCGCGTAGCGTAGTATCGAGAATCTTTATAAAATTCATCTATCGGCTTTTTTCGTAATTTTCTATCTTCTCTTTTTGTGAAAGGAGATAATCGATATCGTCATAGGCATTCATCAGACAATATTTCTTGTAACTGTTTATCTCAAATTTTTCAGATTTTCCGGTTGCAAGATTAGTGACTGTCTGGTTCGGGACATCCACTTTCACTTCAGCGGCAGGGTTGCCGAGCACCGTCTCGAAAAGCTCCTGCTGGAACTCCGGTGACACGATTACCGGCAAGACAAAGCAGTTTAGAAGATTATTTCTGTGGATATCTGCAAAAGATGAGCTTATGACAACTCTCACACCATATCCGGCTATGGCCCACGCTGCGTGCTCGCGAGATGAGCCGGAACCCCAGTTGGCTCCTCCTACAATAATCTCGTGAATACCCTCTTTCGGGGCTTCGCAATACTCTTTCTTGTTCATTACGAAGTCTGCAACAGCCTTTCCATCAGCATCATATCTGAGGTCGTGCATAAAAGCGTCCCCAAAGAATTTCGGATCCCGCGTTGTGCTGGCAAGATACCTTGCCGGGATGATGAGGTCTGTGTTGCAATTGTCTATCTGAATAGGGATACAGGTAGATTGTATTATATTGAATTTCTGCTTAGCCATAGTCCTATAGGTATTTACGGGGATCTGTGATTACTCCTGTTATTGCACTTGCTGCAACAGTCAAGGGTGAAGCGAGGATGGTGCGCGCTCCGGGGCCCTGGCGTCCCACAAAATTTCGATTACTGGTGGAGATGCAGAGTTTGCCTGATGGTACCTTGTCCGGATTCATTGCCAGACAAGCAGAGCAAGAGGGGAGACGGAGTTCAAACCCGGCCTCTTCCAGAATCTTGTCGATTCCTTCATCAATTATCTGCTTACGTACGAGCCACGAGCCCGGTACAAGCCAGGCAGTGACGTTCGCAGCTTTCTTTTTACCATTCACGATACTTGCAAACGCGCGAAAATCTTCGATGCGTCCGTTTGTGCAAGCGCCAAGGAAACAGTAATCTACAGGGTGACCTTCAAGTTTTTCCGCAGGTTGGAACTGCATATAGTCGAGCATTCCGAGAAAGCCTGCCTTTTCTGCTTCGGGAATCTCGTCAAGAGACGGGATGCTCTCATCAATTGCGATACCGGCTCCGGGGTTGGTCCCGTATGTGATGCGGGGCTTGATATCCTCGGCGTGATAAGTCACCTCCTTGTCGAAGATTGCATCGTCGTCGCTGCGGAGTTTCTTCCACTCTGCGACGGCCTTTTCCCACTCTTCGCCGGCAGGGGCATATTCGCGTCCTTTGAGATAGGAGAAAGTGGTCTCGTCCGGAGCTATGATGCCTGCACGCGAGCCCATCTCTATGCTCAGATTCGAGAGGGTTAGTCTCCCTTCCATAGACATATTGCGGATTGTGCTTCCGGCATA
>JABUTQ010000393.1 GCA_021443605.1 Bacteroidales bacterium
CATTCTGAGGCGGATGCCGTGCGTCATTCTGAGGCGGAGCCGAAGAATCTCCCCGAAGACCCCACAAAAGTGGAAATATCCGGCCTTGTCCTCGACATAAAAGACAAGACTCCAGTTTCATTCGCCACCGTGATGCTCAAGGAAGCCGGCCTATGGGCCGTTGCTGATGCCCAAGGGGCGTTCGTGCTCAAAAATATCTCCCCGGGCAAATATACCATAGAGGTGGTGTGTATGGGTTATATCACTTATAATCAGCCGATTGATGCTACCAAGAATATCAAAGACCTTTCCATATCGCTTCAAGAGGAAAACCTGACACTCGAAGGGGCAGTGGTCACTGCGAAGGAGAGTTCTTCCAGCACCACCACAACCCGTACAATAGACAAGACCGCCCTCGATCACCTGCAGGTGAACAACATATCAGACATTTCAGCCCTTCTGCCGGGAGGCTCTACCGCATCAGACAACCGCCTCACCTCAAACAACACCAGATTTGAGATACGCTCCGGCGGAGAAAGCTCGATAGACAATGCTTCGTTTGCCACAGGCGTGGAAATCAACGGAGTACGACTCTCGAACAATGCTTCTTTCTCCGATACCAAAGGTGTTGGTACAAGAAACATCGCAACTTCAAACGTCGAATCGGTCGAGGTAATCTCCGGAGTGCCGAGCGTCGAATACGGCGATATGAGTAGCGGTATGGTCATAATCAAAACCCGCAAGGGAAAGACACCGTTTATTTTGGAGGCAAAGACCAACCGCAATACCAAGCAGATATCATTCAGCAAAGGGTTTTCACTTGGGGCAAAAGGGGGAGTGCTCAATATAGACCTTGAGCGTGTTACAAGCGTGCACGAAACAATGTCGCCTTACAACAAATATACGCGAAATGCCGCTAACATAGTCTATTCCAACACTTTCTTCCAGAGAAGCGCCACTCCTCTCCAATTCTCGTTTTCTGTTGCCGGCAATCTCGGAGGGCTCAACAACAAAGCTGATCCGGATGCGTTCAAGGATACCTATACCATTGAAAATGAGAATAATGTGAGGGGAAATATCACATTCAACTGGTTGCTGAACAAGTCTTGGATAACGAATGCCGAACTCAAGGCGAGCGTCAACTATTCGGACAATCTCTCCAAAGAGAACGTGAATAAGTCGAGCGCTGCGGCTTCGAGTGCGATACACGGCACGGAAGAGGGATATTTTGTAGGCACTGCATACGAAAAGGACCATAATGCGGCGGTAATTATGCGTCCTGCAGGTTATTGGTACGAACTGTCTTATATCGATTCCAAGCCGATAGACATCGATGCCTCCCTCAAGCTCACCTGGGTGCGTAATTTCGGGAAGATAAACAACAAGGTGAAAATTGGGGCGGAGTTCAAGAGTAGCGGCAATCTTGGCAAGGGACACTATTATGACAACTACGCCACAGCCCCAGATTGGCAACCCTGGCCTTATAACGAGATCCCGTTCATTAACACGATTAGTGCATACGCGGAAGAAAGCATCACTCTTCCGGTTTCAACCACCTCCTTGATGCTGACTGCCGGTGTGAGAGGGGAATGGACACAAATCAAGAAGTCTGAATATGGCACGGTTTCGAGCGTTTCTCCCCGATTCAGCGGGAAATGGTCGTTCATAGGGCCCGACAGAGGTCTCTATGTGAAGAATCTTTCGCTCAGAGGGGGATGGGGTGTTGCCGTGAAACTCCCTTCGTTTGAGGTGCTCTATCCGCAGCCCACATATCCGAGTATCCAGACATTCGCCTCCACCACATCGGCAGAGGGAAATGCGTTCTATGCATATTACATCCAGCCCACAGTTGCCAAGTACAATCCCAACTTACAATGGCAGCGCAATCATCAGACCGACCTCGGTGTGGAAATAGAGATTCCCTGGGTGAAACTTTCTCTGTCAGGATATTATAACAAAACTTTAAATGCTTATCAATCAGAGAGGTATTACTCTCCGTTCTCTTATAACATCGTGCCTTCAAATGCTCTGTCATCGTGTCCGATACCAGCATCCGACAGATCTTTTTCCGTTGACAAAACCACCGGAATCGTGACGGTGGCGGATATGAAGGGGAAATATCCGTCGATGACTCTCGACTATATCAACCGCAATCGCTATGTATCGGGATACACGACTTCAAATTCCAAAGAACCAATAGTCAGGAAGGGAATCGAGTGGGTTGCAGATTTCGGCAAGATAAAGGCCATTTCCACTTCGTTCCGTCTGGATGGCAATTACTATGTTTATAGAGGTATAAACACTTCATTGTTACCATATTACCGTCTTGGTACATTCCAGGTCGATGGGCAGCCGACCAAGTATATCGGTTACTATTACGGCACAAACTCGAGCTCGAACGTCTCGAACGGACAGGAAAAGAGAAGCCTGAAAACCAACCTCACAATCACCACCCACATTCCCAAGGTGAGGCTGATTGTATCCCTCCGTATTGAAGCTACATTGTTGAACCGGACACAAAACCTGAGTGAAGGGCCAAACGGCACATACGCCCACAAGGTGGTGAGCGGCACCGACTTTACGATATTGGATGAAAATATCTATGATGGAAACGGCACCGTTGCGGCTTTCCCCGTTTATTACGAGAGCATCGACAATCCCGGTGTACTGATGGATTTTGCCAAAGATTTTGAGGAAGCGAAAAAGACACCGGACACTATGTTCTACTCTGAGCTTGCAAAATTGATACGCATCTCCAACACAAAATATTTCTTCGCAGAAGGGGGATATACCCCTTACTGGAGTGCCAACATCAACATTACCAAGGAGATAGGTGATATTGCATCTATTTCGTTCAATGCGGTAAACTTTTTGAATAACATTTCCCAGGTGAGGAAAATAGCCACAGGCGAGCTCGTTTCGCTTTTGGACATCTCTCTTCTCCCCACATTTTATTACGGACTTTCGGTCAGATTGAAATTTTAATTTATAAAATTAATGATTATGAAGAATTTATTATTTAAGGCAATTTCCTGTGGAGTACTGGCAATCAGTCTCTTATCATCTTGCGCAAAGGATCCCAAGGACGATCCTTCTTATCTTTACAACGTGAATATATCACTTGATTACATTGACGATTCTGTTATAAAAATGCCTGAATCTGCGGTGATTACAGTAAAAAATACTGTCACCGGTGCCGTTGCCGAGTTTAAGATGACCGGAACGAAAGGTACTGCAAAAGTTGTTGCCGGATTGTATGATTTTTCTGCAACAGCAACTTCTGCAGCCGAGGGAGATGTATTCGTATATAACGGAATCAAATCGGGAGTGAAGGTTGTGAAGGATTCTTGGGACGAAAGTGGCACTGTTTCCATCCCTATGACCGGCTCAAGGTCCAATCAGGTGGTTATCAAGGAATTGTACTGTACCGGATGCCCTAAAGACGATGGTTCAGGCTCATTCAGCCACGGCGCATACGTTATCCTCTACAACAACTCAGAGTACGAAGCAGACCTTTCAGGAATCCATTTCGCATTCATCCAGCCTTATAATTCAAATGCCAGCAATGCCGACATCGTGGATGGCAAGCTGATTTATGACGGACAGGGGTGGATTCCCGCAGGCAGCGGCTGTTGGACTTGGGGAGTCGAAGCTCCGAAGCTCGCTCCGGGCAAGCAGGTGGTTGTCGCCATTTCGAGTGCAATCAACAATACCACAACCTATTCACAGGCTCCCAATCTTGCCAATGCCGAATATTATGCGATGTATGCTCCTGAGTCTCAGTGGAATAATGCAACCTATTATCCTGCTCCGGCAGACGTCATCCCTTCTACACACTATCTTGAACCTTACATTTGGGGACAAGGCACAGCCTGGACTTTGTCCAATACCTGCCCTGCATTCTTCATCTTTGTTCCTACAGAAGATATGACGGCCTTCACTTCAAGCACTGCAAACGTAAGCTATCTCGGTGGTAAAGAGACTGCAGCCAACCTTCGCAAGAAAGTTTCAAACAGCTGGGTTAAAGATGCCATTGAGGTTTTCAATGCAGACCAAAGCGTGAACAACAAACGTTTCACTTCAGATCTTGATGCCGGAAGCATCGCAATCAAATCGAAGCTCGGATATACCATTTACCGTAATGTGGATAAGGCAAAGACAGAGGCCATTGCCACAAACAAGGATAAACTCGTTTATAATTACGCAGGCGGAGCAGAAGGGACTACCGATCCTTCGGGTATAGATGCTGAGGCTTCAATAAAGAATGGGGCGCTGATTATTTATCAGGATACCAATAACTCTTCAAATGACTTCCATATCCGCAAAGTATCGTCATTGAAATAATTATAAGATGAATTATTGCAAAGTCTTGACAATCACCGTTTTGGTATTTTTGGGGATAGTTAGTTCTTATGCCCAATCAACAGTGCGTACTGCCGGTGACTACAAAAGGTTCGTCTCCCTCAATCCGGCTCTTGTGCGACAGAATGCCGCAAACCTCACAACTCTCTCCATTGACAGGATAGCAGTTGTGGAAGGCTATGCCAAAAAGGAGAACGGAGGTTTGGCGGATTATTATCAGAGCGATGATTGTCTTGGACTTGGTGCATACACGGAGTCGTATTACCGTTTTAATCCGAAAATCGTCTTTTTCGGGAAATTGGAATTCGGCTATTTTACGGGAAACAATATGGGCGGAAGCGCGATGTTCCGCCCATATTCCGCCCCGTTGAATTTCGTGGAATTTTCGGCAGACAATGCCGGCAAAAAAAACAGTGAAACCTACAATCTTGTGGGGGGAATCGGATTCGATATCACTTCGTCGCTTAAACTCGGCGTGAAAGTGGATTACACGGCATACAACTACAGCAAGACGAGAGATTACCGCCACTCCAACTCCGCTCTCGATTTGATTGCTTCAGCAGGAGTTACCTGGGTGGCAAGCGACATTTTCAGTGCCGGATTGAATTATTCTTACAGGAGGAACGTGGAAGAGATAAAATTCAATACTTTTGGCACTACAGAAAAACTCTATTATACCCTCATCGACTATGGGGCTTTCTGTGGCAAGATTCAGGAGAGCCAGGCCGAGGGGCCGGTGGAGAAGAACGACCCCAAGCCGCTGGTCGATGATTATCACGGCGGGGCTCTCCAGCTCGATTTCAACTGGGGAGATACCAAATTCTATAACGAACTCTCTTTCAACAGCCGCCGCGGCCATTACGGGCAGAATTCAACAAGCGAAATTCTCTACACCACCCATTTTGCATTTATGGCGGGATATTCGGGAGTATTGGATGTCAAAAAGGGGAGAAACCGCCATCGTGTCGCCCTTTCCGGAGGATGGGAATTTCTTCAAAACAATGAGACTCTCTACGAGAAAACTACAAAAGATGGAGTTACCACAGTCACCTACTATGGCAAAAATCGAGTCCTCGACAAAACTACAATCAATGTATCTGCAGGATATACGGCATATATCGGAATGGATGGCTATGTGCCTGATTGGCAGGTGGATGTAATGTTTGATGGTTTCAGCAGCACGAGTCAGGTGAATGTAACATATCCGTTCTATCGCCTGCAGAAGATATTGAGCGGAGAGGTCAATGCGCTCGTTTTGAGAAATATAGTGTCGGGAGTCAACACTTTTTCTCCCGAAGTTTCGCTCCGATATGGGATGGGCGGAGGAGACAAGGCTCAGGATCTTACATATGCAGATCCGGCCGACAAACAGAAGAAACCGGAATCTATGGATCTCTATCTGGGCAGGCAGTGGGAATATCTCACAGCCCCGCAGATTTCAGCCGGAATCGGTTTCCGCTATTCGCGTATGACAAAAATCGGCCTTGAGTGGTATATCAAGGCATCATATAATTTTTCCAAGGCCTTCAATTGCTCTTATCTCTCCAACGATTTGAGACACAAGGCTTTACTTTTAGTAGGATTTGTATTTTAAAAATTATGAAAAAGAG
>JABUTQ010000088.1 GCA_021443605.1 Bacteroidales bacterium
TTCAACTCGCCTGCATCGCACAGGAAATGATTCTCTCCCATACTTTTGGTGTTGACCAGCTCCATACGGATTATACCTTTGCCACCCAGTGGGGTACGCGCAGTAACCGTAAAACGATATTCTTTTCCCTTTTCGACGCCAATCCCGAAAAATCCTTCGTTGTCCAATGCCGTCCAATGCCCTTTATGTCCGGAATATGAGAGGCGGGCGTAGTGCGGATTGCGTTCGTAAGCCGGTTTGTCGGTGCGAATCTCCACCTGTCCGGCAGGCTTCCAGCCTTGCAGGGGATATGGAAATTCGAACGAACGGTTTTTCACCAGCTCTGCATACAAGCCGCCATCTGCCGCGAAGTTGATGTCCTCGAAGAAGATTCCATACATAGTGGATTGGATGGGTGCACCAAGCTTTTGGGCTTGGATATCGAACCGATGAGTCTGTGCCTCGGCGGTAAGCCCCGACAACAAGGTGAGTATTGCAAAAAGGATTTTTTTGTTCATAGTCAGCATCACTTTTTTGTGATTAACAAAGTTAACAAATATAGTTCACAATTGGAATTAATGATGATGTAATATAATAGGGTTGCATTTATCGCCGATAAATGGTAATTTTGCCGATGCAAACCTTGCTGAAAAGCAAAACAAACCTAAAACTTATATACAATGAAAAAAATGTCTATCTGTGTTTTCATTGCCGCTTGCGTTCTGATGGCCGGCAATGAATCCGCAACCGCGCAGCAAAAATCGGCTGTCCCAGGTTACTACAAGGACGTCTTTATGGACGGAGGAATCAAACTTACGTCAAGGACTACCTTACCCGCCACAAACTGGCTTGATTTGAGCCTCGAATATCTGGCTACTCAGAGAGAGACCTCTACATTTCCCCCTACCTATTTGGATACGATTCACCAGACAAAGATTCTTCTCGGATGCCCCGAAGATCTCAATGGTGCACTCTTATATCCTGACGGAGCACCTCGTTTCAGAATGGTCTATATGAATGGAGGTAAGGCAGTTGGCCACGGAAAGAGCCTCACAGAAGTGGGAAGGCAGATTTTCCGTGACTACGTAAAGGCCGGTGGCAGCATCGTGGGCACCTGTGCGGGAGCCTTTATGGCATCAGTCGGATATATCACCAAGGACACACTCAAGCCTCAACCCACCTATATCGGTATGTGGCCGGGATATACCCACTCTACGGGATTAAGCAAGAGTTACACGGGTATGTTCGTCCCGAAGGATTCCCCGCTGCTCAAGTATGCTTCTTTCAAGGGAAATCATATCGATTCCGTTCGTCACAATGGTGGCTGCTTTATGTATGAAAGGGAAGTCCCCGCCGGCACTGAGATACTTACACTGTATGATTACGAGCCTTTGACCGCCAGCGGCACAAGGAGTATCCATAAAAGAGCCGCTTCCTGGGCTTGGAAAGAGAACGACCAGACAGGGCGTATCGTGATGTGCGGCAGCCATCCTGAAAGTGTTGAAAGCGGTGAAAGACTGCTCTATATGTCTGCAATGATGCAATATGCTCTCGACGGAAACGGAGCAACCCGCCTCAAAGCCGAGCTCAAGAAGGGGAAAGCCCGTGAGATGTATAAAACCACAGCAGAGCACAACCCTGATTTCACGATGATTGGCGACAGGCAGTACCACCACTTCAAGATTACCGTTCCCAAAGGGGCAAAGAATGTAACTATCACTCTGTCAGGTGATAACTCATACGATCTTTTCCTTTATGCAAATAAGGGCGATTTCGCTTTCCGCGGACAATGCCCGTATGCAGATATCTCAAAGGGTGCATCAAAGGTGATGAAGTTCGATTCTCTCGAAGCAGGTGAATGGTACATCGCTGTTGAGTGCAACTCTACGGTTGAGACAATCATAACAAAATGGGGAGTCGAGTATGTCGGAGACACAACTGTCCTCAACGGCGTCCCCTATTCCATCAAAATAGATTGGGAATAAACCAACTATAAAATTTACTTAAACTTATGAAACAGAGATTGCTGAAGGTGATGCTTTCGGCGATGTTTTGCGCATTGACCATTTATGTGGCCGGTGCTCAGAATATCAAAGTTACAGGCGTCATCACGTCTTCTGAAGACGGATCGACAATTCCTTTTGCCAATGTCGTTGTAGATGGCACCGTCACAGGTACCACCACCGATGCGGAAGGACGCTATGAAATCTCCGTAAAGCCGGACGTAGTCCTGGTCTTTTCGGCAGTAGGTTACCACGAGCGCAAGGTTGCTGTTGCAGGCAAAACAATGATTAATGTTATTCTCGAGGCAGGGCTCGAGGCAATAGAAGAGACAATCGTAGTTGCATACGGAACGGTGAAGAAATCTTCTTATACCGGTTCTGCGAGTGTTGTGAGCAACGAAGTCTTGACCGACCGCCCCTACACTTCATTTACAGATGCCCTCACGGCCAATATGCCCGGTCTTATGTCGTATGGCGGAGCGCAGCCGGGTTCAATGCCGAATATCCGTATCAGGGGATTTGGTTCGATGAACGCATCGCTTGCACCCCTTTACGTGATAGACGGAATAGCAGTCGATATGTCTGATTTGGCAGAGCTCGGAGACCACTCCGTGAACCCTATGCAAAGCATCAATCCAAGTGATATTGAGACAATTACAGTGCTTAAAGATGCAGCTTCCGCAGCTCTTTACGGCTCCCGTGCGGCAAATGGTGTGATTCTTATCACCACCAAGCAGGGTAAAGCCGGCAAGATGCGTGTAGAAGCAAGTGCAACGTTCGGCGTATCGAATTTCCTTTATCGTCCCGATCTCTGTAATGCAGACGAATATGCTGAGATTTGGTCAACGGCAAAGATGCATAATCTTATGTACAATGCCGGAAAGAAGGCAAAAGTTGATCCATACGCCTATGTATCTGAATGTTATGCAGATCAAGCCCTTTTCAGCAAGTATCAGCAGGAAGCTCGTGATGCATTCAATAAGAAATATGTTCAGGATGGCCAGGTGTATGACTTTTGGGGAGATACCAAAAACAAATTCCCGAATACAGATTGGATAAAAGAGGTGAGCCGTCTGGGTACAACTCAAAAATACAACCTCTCGGTTTCGGGCGGTACTGATAAGATAACTTATTTCCTGTCAGGAGAATATTACAATCTCCAGAGCCCGATGCAGAACACAGGCGTAAAGCGTTACAGTGCGCGCGCCAATGTCGTTTCAAAGCAGAGCCGCTACGTGTGGTTTGGTATGAACATCAACTTTGCATACAACAACCTTTCGGGTCCTCAGGCAAACAATATGTATGCAAACCCTTGGCGTGTGGCCACACAGCTTCCTCCGACCATTGCAGTCAAGAATGGTGACGGCTCTTGGAACGTGTCATTTACCGAGATGTCGGGATACAACCCTGCAATGATTCTCAGCAAGGCAATGTACGATGACGTCACCCACCACACCGCACTCACTCCCTGGGTGCAGGTGAACATCATCAAAGGTCTCACCCTCAAATCCACTTTCGGATATGATGCCCGTATCCTCGACGAGGTGCGCTGGTATCCTCCAGGAGTGGCTGCCGGTAAGAACAACAATGGTATCTACTATAAATGGTACACAACCAGAAAGAGAACCACTTCTTCTACCGTATTGTCATACAACACCTCAATTTCAAACCACAATATCGGCGCAATGGTAGCGTGGGAAGCTGAAAAGCAGGCAACTAACTATGTGGGTGGAAGTATGTCGCAGTATCAGACACCTTACACCCCTTCAATCAATGCAGGTACGCTGGCTTCGGGATTCTCAGGAAACACGACCGATGAAGGATTGCTCTCACTAATAGGCAAGCTCGATTACAACTATGGCGAGCGTTATTTTATCACAGGAACATATCGCCGTGATGGTTCATCTCGTCTCGCACCCGGTCATCGTTGGGGTGGATTCTACTCAGTGTCAGGTGCTTGGAGATTCTCTAATGAGTCGTTCATAAAAGGTTCGTCTTGGCTTACCGAAGGAAAACTCCGTGCCAGCTATGGTACGAGCGGTACTCGTCCGAGCAGCTTGTACGGCTATGCCGGCGGTTATGCTTTCGGTTCGGATTACTACGGAATATCAGGTGCCAACATAGACAACGTTGAAAACTACAACCTCAGTTGGGAAAAGAACCGCATTTTTGACGTCGGTCTCGACCTCACTTTGTTCAAAGGGAGACTGACTTTGGAGGCAGACTTTTACAGCCGTGTTTCAGACGGGTTGCTTATCGACCAGGAGCTTTCGAGGACAACAGGTTTCTCTACCGCCACCGTCAACATGGGTAAACTCGGCAACAAAGGTGTTGAGATTGCCCTTGGAGGATATATTGTTGAAAACAAGAACTTCCAGTGGAATATGAAGATTAATGCAACATATCTTCAGAATACCCTTCTCGAGTATCCGAACGACGACGTTGGAACATACACGATTACCCGTGCCGGGCTTCCTCTCCACACCTGGTATCTTCCCGAATGGGCCGGAGTAGATTCAAAGACCGGTGAGCCTCAATGGTATAAGGTTGATGACAAGACCGGTGAAAAGAGCATTGTAAAGAACTATGCTGACGCCACACGCCAGACACTCGGAAACTACAATCCCAAATGGACGGGCGGCTTGAACACCAGCTGGGCTTTCTACGGAGTGGAAATCAGTGCCCTCTTCGGATTCGGAGCAGGCTTCAAAGTGTTTGACTATGCCGGTCCCACAAGCTGGGATGATGACGGCAACAGCGCCACAATCAATCACGAACGCAAGATGCTCGATTACTGGACACCAAACAACACATCAGCTTCAAGGCCTTTGCTCCTTCAATCCGTAAAGAACGGCTCCAACTACTCTTCTCGTTACCTTTACAATGGTGATTATCTGAAACTCAAGAACTTAAAGGTAAGTTACAATATCCCTTCCAAGGCTTGCCAGGCAATTAGGGCAAGAGGTATCAACATCTATCTTCAGGCAGAAAACCTCTTCGTTCTCAACGAGCTCGGCTTTGACCCCGAAGTGACGACAGCCGGTGGCCGTTATGCATACACCTGGCCTACCCAGCGTACATATATTATCGGACTGAATCTTAATTTTTAAAGGATGATTACTATGAAACACAAATATTTGTATATCGTTGCCGCTGCAATTGCAATCACAGCGACTTCTTGCCAAGGGTTCTTAGACAGGAATTCTGCAACACAGGTCAGTTCGGATGCGTTGTTTGAGAATGAATCTTCAGCAAATGCCGCATTGATAGGTGTTTATGACGGCATCACCATAGGAAACTTCTCAGGCAGAAACACTATGATTCGTCAAGACCTCAAAGGACCGGACTATATGCTTTACAGCAATGGTGGAGGTCAGTATATGACTGTAGAGTATTCATACAGAGAGAGTTCCTCTACATACGGCAATGCCGGTGAAATATGGCTCCCCGGTTTCGAGGTGATAAAGGATGCCAACTTCTTCATTGCAAATGCGGCCAAACTCGAGCAGAATGCAAACGTAAAGGATATGATAGCCCAGGCCAAGGCCTGCAAGGCATACGCTTATCTCGAGCTCACCAAGACCTTCTGCTATCCTCCCGCAATCGTGAAGCTTGACAGCCGATACGACCTCGGTCTTCCACTAATGAAAACTCGTGAAGACAACCTCAGTGCCATTACGAACCAGCCCAGGCGCGCTACCCTCAACGAAACGATGAGCTATATAAAAGAGCTTCTTACTGAGGCAGTTGCAGACATCAATCCTTCTCGCAAGGATGTTGGTTTCTGGACAATTTACGGCGTAAAGGGAATGCTTGCCCGCGTATGCCTCTATATGGAAGAGTGGGACAATGCCTACAATTATGCAGTCGAGGCGGCCCAGGGCGGATCTTGTATCCCTTATAATGAGTATGTCGCCAAGGTAAATCAGAGAAACCAGTCCGAATCTCTCTTCGAGATGCAGTTCAA
>JABUTQ010000100.1 GCA_021443605.1 Bacteroidales bacterium
TTGATGGCAATTATCACTTCCGTGTCGAAATTCCCCTCAATGCCGATTTTGTGAGTCTTTTTCTCTTTTATCTGCCGGTTTACGGTTTCGTTGAAGAGATGGCGCGTGCTGGTGACCCCTACCACAAGGTCTGTCAAACCCAGATGGATAAAGTTTGAGAGTTGGAGGGATGTCATACAGATAACCTTACCCACCGGGGTTTCCAGGCGGGTATATCCTTGTGGAATATCGACTTTAGATCCCTTTTGCACAAGGGCATAATGGAAACTGTTTACCTCAACCCCCTCCGGGTCTTGAATATCGAGAAGTGTCACATTTTCAGAGAGATAGCTCACACTGAACCCTTTGGCGTATTTCGGTGATACCGCCAGTGAATCCGCCACCTGAAACTCCGAGGCAGGAGACACGACCGTGGTATTTTTCCTGTTCGAACACGCCGCCAGGCACAGGACAAGCATCGCCAGCACAATTATTCTCTTTTTCATATCGGTCACAAAGTTACATCTATATCACAAAAAATATCTAATCGGGAATATATATTATCTCACCATTTTCCAGTTCGTAGGCGGTCCCAACCCTTTTCCCTCGTTTATTCCCCTCTTGCTGGTTTTCAGATGGGGTATAATGCTTTATCTCTGTCCCCTGCTTGGTTATTATCTCCATATCCTCTTTCCCCGGATTCTTAATCATTGTGAAATCTTCTTTTGAAAAGATTTCTGTCATATTAAAATGAGATACGATAGCCACCATAAGAGCTACGGCAAAAACCATTGCCACGTCAAATAGATTGGTCAGAAGTGACATCGGATTTTCGTCTTCATCCGAATGAAGAATACTATTTTTCCGTCTCATTTTTTTGCAGAATTTCTGAAATAAACTGAAGATCGTTCAATGTGTGGGCATAAAATCTTTTGTCTGCCGAAAGGGAGATAAGCCCTATAGCCGCTATCAGCATTCCGACGACGGTTGTGGAGAATGCAACCTGCATATTGATTGCCATTGAAGATATATCACCTGCGGCAAGTCCCACGAGAGCGGGGCCCATAGGGATAAGCGTCCCCATCAGACCGAGCATAGGGCCAAGCTTCAAAAGCAACCTACTCTTGGCCAATTTCTTGTCAACAACGATTTCATAGGAAGCCACAATCATATCACAAGCAGCTTTATCTCCCTTTGTATCAATTAGTTTATCAAAACAAGAAGTAAATTCAGGACAACCTTTGCTCGGCACTTTTGCAAGCATCCCCGCTATGTCTCCTTTGACATATTCACTATAAGAGTGTTCCATTTCCTTCAACCATTTGATGTGAGCGGAATAATCTGCGAAGAAATTGAAAAGAGTGATAATGGCAATAACTATAAGCGCCAGAAGAAGGATGACCACAGGAATCATCAATCCGTTTGAAATGGTAAATAGTATTTCATTTATTGTTTTCATTGTCGTCCTGATATTAGTATAGATATAATTACGATAGTCAGTTCTATAGCGTAAGAAATATTTTCCAATCCACCCCGCAACAATTTTTTAATTGTAATTGGAATAACGAGCATAAGTAAAATTATACAAAGAGCAAAAGTTGTTTTGACCCAGAAGAAATCCCAACCTGTCGCGCTCCTTATGAATGCCACCGACAAAAAGTAGATGGCAAACAAGAAAGAAACGGATGGATATAATGAAGAAAACTTTCTCAACTTGTCTGAGCAAACCGATTTGTATTCCAACCAGACAAGGAACAATGTCTCTGTAATTGAAAATGCAACTATCTGATATTCAGAAATATCTGTGATCCCATTCTTTATGATTACGGCAGACATCGCCCAAGCCGAAAAACCGGCCAATAATGAAATGGCGATTATCCGGGCTATTGGCATTCGAGCTATTCTCAACAGGGCAGATACCAACAGCAAAGCAAGCAATATGGACAAAAGCTGCGTCATTTTTTTCGGCCTATTATCCTTTGTCCCAACAGAAAAATCAAAACTATCGCCAACAGGGATACGACGGCAATGGTGATGCTCCTACTTTCTTTCATCAGGTTGTCTGTAAATGATTTATCCGACAGTATCACTTTCTTGCCTTCTGAATCGACTTTATCAAGGCTACGCTGCATATTCTCCTGATATTGGCTACGGACAGCGGCATTCAAGTGCTCTGAGATATATTGTTGGAGATTTTTGTTGGCACAGGTGAATTCAGTGCAAGGGGCTCCGAATTTCGCCGCAAAAGCAGCCTGCAGGTTCGCCAATTTCCCCACTTGGGCAGGATCCGCTTTCCAATACCCTTTGCGGGAAGCTTCAAGCATTGTAGAGGACATCTCCTGATAGGCGGCGGGATTTATCTTTTCAAAATAATCCCTTATGCCGAGATTTTCAGAATCTTCGATATAGATTTTGTAAAGCTTATCGTACAGATTTGGGTCTATGGACGATGGACGCATCACATTCCAGCCGAAAATATTTCTGAAAATCTCGCCGAACATCTGCGCGGTTGTGGCATCTCCCTTCATTCTGGCTTTAATGAATTCCGGATTCAGGATTGTTGCCATTGTCTCTACTGCAATCGACTCTTTCAAGCCCTGTTGCCTTACAAAATCGGGATTCCTGTAATCTGACATCACAGCATCAGGTTCTTTGCCGGATAAAGATGTGGAGACAAGAGAGAGGGCTCCGGAAAATTCATATACGTGGTCGAGAGATATGGGCCCCCAGGTATTGCTTTGACGGGGCTGCACTATGACATCTGTCCCCTTGATGGAAGACTTCAACAGATCGGCTTCAATTTCTCCCCAGTTCTCTTGAGCGCCATACATTGCGCTCATATTTTCTATATATCTGTCGGCAAGCTCATTAGAGTTATCCCACTCTCCGGATTTTTCGGTACTGGCAAGCATTCCCGTGCTGTATCCGGAATTTACCGGACCGAATATTCGCATACAGGAGAGTTTCCGGGCCCGCTCAAGACTCATTCCCCTGTCAATCAGCGAATTTTCCTGCTCCAAGTTTCCCTGTGCGACATAGTTCGGATATATATCCTGTGATTCGGCGGCAAGCCGGATGGCATCTGTAAGGAGAAATAGCCGCGATGCGGCAATATCCCGCAGCTGCCCGGAAATCTGTACAAAAACATTTATACGGGGGCGCCCCAACTCTTCAGATGGAGTGAGCTTTATGTCCATCACCCTCCCCTGACCATCTTTAACCGGCTCAACGCCAAGCATGCGCATGGCTTGGGCAACGGTTGTTCCCTTTGAATTTATGAATTCGCCCGCCCAGAACGTGAAACTGATCTTATGCGGATATTCTCCGTCATGGGCTGCGCGATATTGTTCAATCATCTCATCTGCAAGCCGCACTCCATCTTCCCAAGCCTTGTCGTCAGGGGTGGTCTCCACGTTCACACTATACATATTCCTTCCGGTAGGAAGTACGTTCGGCGCCCTCACCGGATCTCCACCCGGGGTCGGATAGATTACTCCTCCATCAAGACCTTTCAGCAACGAATTCAACTCTGCTGCCGGAGAGGCATCAAGACGCAAGGCGGCATCATACACAACCGCCATCATTGAATCTTTTGGGAGACTCTCTTTTTCCACAACTGCGCGTATGGCAGTTTTTGCCGATTCGAGATAGTTGCTTCTTATAAAGTTGTAATCATTTAACTCTGATATCGTTATCTTACTGTCACGATAATCATTCCTGGCGTTGTGATAAGCGACTCTGTCGGCCATCATGGCAATGATGGTGCTTAATCTCTCATCCTTGGAATATCTCTCTCCAAGCGTGTAATATGCACCTGTAACTTTTTCGCATATAACCTCCTCCGCAAGGGATATCATTCTTTCAATATCCTCTTGTTCAATAACTTGCGACTTTAATCCAAGCGCATTGGAAATACCGAGGCTGTCGGCATCAGCCATAATCTCCTTACACAATTGCCCATACTCTCCTCCACTCGCCTTTTGCGCCTTTTTCAGATTTGTCAAGAATCTGTCATAATTTTTTCTCATTCCGCTTTCGATGAAAGGAGGAGTGAGGTGGCTGACGATTTCTGCCCTTGTGCGTCGTTTGGCAATGGTGGCTTCTCCGATGTTGGCGGTAGTATAGAAATAGAAATGGGGACGGGGACCGATGAGCACATCTGCCCAATCTGCCTGCGAAAGTCCCGCATTGCGTCCTGGAGTATATTCCAGGTTGCCGTGAGTGCCAAAGTGGATAATGGCATCTGCATCAAACTCTTTCTGTATGTAGAAATATGGAGCAAGATAGCTGTGCGGAGGCGGGACGCCTGCTCCGTGCAACATCCTGGCGTCGTCATCCCCAAGGGCGGGTCGGGGCTGTGGGAAGAGCATTACGTTTCCATAACGGAGAGCAGTGAAGCAGAGACTGTCTCCACGGGACATATTTTTGCCGGGCGCTTTTCCGTATAACTCTTCCACTTCGGCATATTTCTCGGGGAGCAGAATCTCTTCTGCCCACTTTTCGTATGTCCGGCTATTTATCCAAATCGGAGATGCCTCATCCATTATCCTTTGCTGGGCTGCATGGGCGTAATCTCCTGCAATCCAACCCCTTGTCATCACCTGTTCCTTGAATTCCGACAAAGTGGGAGGGAGACCGGTGAGGTCATATCCGTTCTTTTTCAGGGTTAACAGAAAATTATACAGAGAGGGTATCACTTCAAGGCCAGAAGCGATCAGCGCATCGTTGCCCGGCGATTTGAAATAGCATATTGCCACCCTTTTTTCTCCGTTACTCTTGTCTCTCAATGACATCTGCCTGTGAAACAGCTCAATAAAGGTATCAATCCGTTCCTCTTCCGGTGTATAAGTCAAAAATCCGCCTGCAGTCTGGTTCTGGGTTGCTATGCACATCGGGGTTATAGCCCCATCCAATTCGGGTATCACTACCCTGGCATTCAATGTTCCGGATGTCATCGGATTCTCTTTCTTCAGCCAATCTTCGTGAGAATTTACCAAAGGGAACGGCATAAAAAGAGGGATATTCCTGCCATACAGCCAATTTACGAGGCTGTCATTGCCGAGTCTCCCCATCGGGAGATAAACCAGAGCATCGGGATTCACATCCTTGAGCAAATCTGCCCTCCGGTTGCTGACAGAAGTTATGGGATACACGTTGTACCCTGTCGCGGTAAGTCTGGAGATCAAGGTATCGATATGCATCCTGTTCCCTTCTACGGGAAAGGAAACACCCGCAATGAACGCAACTTTTCTTCCCCCTTCATTGTAGAGTCCCTCCCGTTTCAGATATTGCGTAAGCTCTTCGCTGTTTTTAAAATATTCACCCGCCTTCAAGTGGTAGAACATATCTTTGGGAAGTATTTCCGGCGAATCATATTTCTGTTCCCCTATCTTATATGGAGTTGATAGATGACGCAGATACCGCAAGAGATTCCGATAATTGCCCCTTGTGGGGTTCTGAGAAAAATAGAAAAGGGTATCCTTCTGAGTATCATTGAGATTATAATCTTGGACACCCCTTATGTCATTTATGCTGCTTGTATAGACTATAACCCCTTTTTTTGCCGCATCTTGAATCATCGCAACCCTTGCGGAATCCACATAGAGTCCACGACGGTAGAACATTATGGCGTGATACTTTGAAACGGACGTAATCTCGTCACATTCAATAAAATCGACTTTTATGTGTCGGGAGTCATTATTAAGCGAAATGTCTGCCCTATGGGCGGGCAGAGCATTTACGATAAGGATTCTTGTGGGAGAAAGAAAATGCAGCCACAGTATCACTATGGTTGCAATCGAAAATAATGCAATGGATGCTGTAATAAATAATCGCTTGTGTTGTATCTCCTTCATCCCACCTTCAATCCTATTTTATGTTCTCCTTTATGAAATTTGTCTTTATTTCCACCGAAGAGAGTGGTTTCCGGGTTAAAGCGGCACGGATATGCTC
>JABUTQ010000288.1 GCA_021443605.1 Bacteroidales bacterium
GCGCGGTTTTTGGGATCGACATAGTCGAAAATCTTTTCTCCGCTCTTGCGGGTATCCATCTCAACCTCATAATAGAGATATTCGTTGATGTGCTCGAGAACACCGTGCTGCGATACCTTGAGGCGAAGGTCGTAGAGGGCTGCGAAATCGTAATCGACATCCATCCTCACGACTGCATTTTTCAGTGCGCTGCTGCGATAGAGGAGCACTGAACCGAAATCGAAATCGTCTCTGAGAGAGCCCATCTGGTAGTCGATTACCGGAGCTTCCGAACGGACCCCGTCAACTACGTTGAAGTGGTCTGCATAGAGCATATCGGCATTGGAATCGTTGCCGAGGTTCACCATTCTTTCAAGGGCGAAATGCACCCAGTCCAGGCGCGATTCCTTAGTGTAAATCAATGTGTATTCAGAATCTGCACGCTTTGCAATTTCTCTGATTGCCTTCGTGCTTTTGATAGAAGGGACGTTGATGACTTCATCTGCACCGGGTAGTGAATCTTTCGGCGAACCTACGTTCATAAGGTAGATTTTCCCGACGAGGGCGTCACTTTTCAGATTGTTGATGGTCTCCTGACTCTGGATCCCATCTCCATAAGGGATGAAACAGTTGATTTTTGCCATAATATTGAGTTGAGTTTAGTTTGTTTGGTTCGAATATGATTATGCCTTGGATTTCTTAGTCTCTTTGAAGAATATTGCAAACAGGATTGCGATTGTGAATGCGTATCCGGAGAAGATGTACCATGCATTGCTCCATCCTGCCATAAGTTCCGTGCCGGCGAGCCCTGTAGTGTAGCGAGATACAATTGCCTGAGCCACAAGACTTCCGATGGCTGCACCGAGTCCGTTGGTCATAAGCATAAAGAGCCCCTGTGCGCTGGATCTGATATCCTGATTGGTGTTCTTGTCAACGAACAGGGATCCTGAGATGTTGAAAAAGTCGAATGCCACGCCATATACTATCATCGAGGCGATAAAGCACCAGACTCCGCTGCCCGGGTTGCCTACTCCGAAGAATCCGAAGCGGAATCCCCACGCGAGCATAGCGATGAGCATCACCTTCTTGATGCCGAACTTGCGGAGGCAGAAAGGTATCATAAGGATACAGAGCGTCTCCGAAACCTGCGAGAGGGAGATGAGCATATTCGAGTGCCTTACTCCGAAGGTGTTCTGATACTCCGGAATGCCGCCGAAATCGCCGAGATATGTGTTTGCAAAGCCGTTGGACACTTGTAGCGCCGCTCCGAGCAGGAACGAGAAGATGAAGAATATAGCCATCCTCTTCTCCTTGAACAGGGCGAATGCCTTCAAGCCGATAGCTTCGACAAGAGACTGGTTCTCAGAAGCATTTTTCTTGATAGGGCAAGCAGGAAGGAATCCGTAGGCATAGATTGCAAGGACGATTCCCAATACGCCGGAAGCGATATACTGTATCGAATTTGTCTGCCAGCCGGTGAGATCCACAACCCACATTGAGGCGATGAAGCCCACTGTTCCCCAAACCCTGATGGGAGGGAAGTGTTTCACGGTGTCGAGCCCGTTCTGGTCCAAAAGCGAGTATGCGACTGAATATGAGAGCGCTATGGTCGGCATAAAGAATGCCACGCTGATTGTGTATAAGGTGAACAGTGTCGAGAACTGCACGTTGTCTCCCGCGGTAACTCCGTAATATCCTGCGGCTATCATTGCGCACGCCGCTATGAAGTGGCAGATACCCAGCATCTTCTGTGCGGGAATCCACTTGTCTGCGATAATGCCCATAATGGCCGGCATAAAGATGGAAACTATTCCCTGAATGGAGAAAAACCAGCCGATAAAATCGCCCAGTCCGGCACCCGCAAGGTATCGTCCCTGGCTCGTAAGATAAGCCCCCCAGACTGCGAATTCCAGGAAGTTCATCAAGATTAGTTTAAGTTTAATTTGTTTCATATCAAGATATTGTTTATTTCGGAGCAAGTCTGTACAAAGCGTACGCGATGAAGGTGTATAGCACGTTTGGCATCCATAGTGCGACAAACGGCGTGAGGGTGTCGGTATAGACGAACATCTCGCTGAATCGCAAGAAAAGGATGTATGAGAAGCTCAACCCGATGCCGATACCGATGTTGAGACCGATTCCACCGCGCCGCTTCCTTGAAGAGAGCGCCACTCCCATCACGGTGAGAATGAATGCGGAAAAAGGCATTGCGGTACGCTTGTGCTTCTCTATGTAGGCATATTTTACGATATCGTCTCCACGCATCTCCTGCATTGCGATTAACGCATTGAGTTCCTTTGCATTGAGGGTTTCCACGACATTTTTCTTCCTGTAGAAATCTTCCAGTGTGAGGGCTATCACCGTGTCTCTGTCCCTTCCGTGCACCACCCTTTCGTTGCCATATTCGTCGTAGTCCCTTATGAAATAGTTTTTCAGATTCCACCCCTGAATCTTATCGTCCCAAACGGCGGATTCGGCCGAGAGCTTCGATTTCAGCTTGTTGTCCTCCACGCTCTCCAAAGTGAAACGGTAGCAAGTGTTATTCCAGGAACTGAAAGACTCCACATACACAAATTCGCCCGGGGCTATCTGATAGTGGATATTCCTGTTTGCATTGAAATATTTGGATGTCTTGACGTACTGTTGCTCAAATTCCAACCTGGTGCGGTTGGCCGGGGGGATGACATATTGTCCCAACACAAAGGAGAATATGGCGATGATTCCCGCCGACACGAGATATGGCACCATCAACCTCTGGAAACTCACGCCCCCCGAAAGGATGGCGATGATTTCGCTGTTTCCGGCAAGCTTTGACGTGAAGAAGATTACCGTGATGAACACGAACAGCGGGCTGAACATATTGACTATGAACGGAATAAAGTTGCAGAAATAGTCAAATATGATGGCGTTCAGCGGGGCCTGGTTATCCACAAATTTGTCCAGCTTCTCGCTGAGGTCAAAAATTATGACGATACCAATGATTATCAGCAGCGAGAAGAAGTAGGTGCCGATGAACTTCTTGATAATATACCAGTCTAATATTTTAATCTTAGGCTTGAGCATCAGAGTCTTGATTCAATTTTTTTGATAACCGACTTTTTCCATTCCGCAAAATCACCTGCAAGGATATGCTCGCGTGCCTTGCGCACTACATCGAGGTAGAATGCAAGGTTGTGTTCGCTTGCAATCTGAGCAGCAAGCATCTCACCGGCAATTGTCAGATGGCGGAGATAGGCTTTTGTGTAAGACCTGTCTACAAACGATGTGCCTTGCGGGTCAATCGGGCTGAAATCGTCTTCCCATTTCTTGTTGCGGATGTTGATAGTCCCCTCCCAGGTGAAAAGCATTCCGTTGCGGCCATTGCGGGTGGGCATCACGCAGTCGAACATATCTACTCCGCGCTCTATCGCCTCCAAAATATTTGCCGGAGTGCCAACCCCCATAAGGTATCTCGGCTTGTCTTGAGGGAGAATAGGATGCAGTATTTCAAGCACTTCATACATTTTTTCGGTGGGCTCTCCCACTGCAAGTCCCCCGATTGCGCATCCGTCGGGGTTGAGGGCGGCTATGTTTTCCGCTGCTTTTCTTCGGAGGTCTGGATAAATGCACCCCTGCACTATCGGGAACAGGCTCTGGCTATAACCATAGAGTGGCTCGGTCTCGTTGAAGTGCTTGATGCATCTTGATAGCCATTTCTCAGTGAGTGCGAGGGATTTCTCGGCATATTTGCGGTCTGCATCGCCCGGGCAGCACTCATCGAGGGCCATCACTATGTCGGCCCCGATGATGCGCTGGGTATCCATATTGTTTTCCGGAGTGAAAATGTGCCTGCTTCCGTCTATGTGAGATTGGAAGATGCACCCCTCTTCCGTGATTTTTCTGATTTTCGAAAGTGAAAATACCTGAAATCCTCCGCTGTCCGTGAGGATGGGACGCTCCCATCCGCAAAACTTGTGAAGCCCTCCCGCCTTGTGGAGGATTTCCAGCCCGGGCCTGAGATAGAGATGATAGGTGTTACCAAGAATTATCCTTGCATTGAAATCTTCAACTAAATCTCTGTGATACACACCTTTGACTGAGCCTACCGTGCCCACAGGCATAAAGATAGGAGTCTCTATCTCCCCGTGGTCGGTCTGAATCAGACCGCACCTGGCCGAAGTCTGCGCATCTCTCGCTTGAAGGGTAAATTTCATAACTTGCAAATATAATCAATCTGATTGAGTTATGAAGAATAATTCAATGCGGATTTCGAGCGACCAGGAAGAGGTTAAGGCTAAAAATAGCCATAGAATGCTTTTTTGATGGAATCAACTTCGTCGAGGCGTTCCCAAGGGAAGAACCATACGGTTTTTTTCTTGGGTTTTCCGTTTTCGAGCACCTCAATCTTCTTCTGGTAGGGCTCTCTTCCAAAATGCCCATAGGCTGCGGTTGCCTCATAGATGGGATTCTTGAGACCGTACCTTTCGATGATGGCTGCCGGACGAAGGTCGAACATTTCGTTTATCTTCAGTGCCAACTCGCTGTCAGACAAGATTGTATTATTTGTGCCGTGGGTGTTGACGTAGATGCTTGTGGGCTTGGCTATCCCTATCGCGTATGATATCTGCACCAGCATCTTGTCTGCGATACCGGCTGCTACCATATTCTTTGCGATATGGCGTGCAGCATAGGTGGCGCTCCTGTCAACCTTGCTCGGATCTTTGCCGGAGAATGCTCCACCGCCGTGAGGGGCTGCTCCGCCGTAGGTGTCAACGATAATCTTTCTTCCGGTGAGACCGGTGTCGCCGTGAGGCCCTCCAATCACAAATTTGCCGGTAGGATTTACGTGAAGTATATACTTGTGTTCAAACAACTTGGCGTTTTCGCACGAGAGGTGTGAAATGACTCTCGGGATGAGAATTTCCTGCACGTCTTTCTTTATCTTTTTCTGCATTGCCGCAGTGGTGTCGAAATCGTCGTGCTGGGTGGAGAGGACAATAGTGTTTATTTTTATCGGATTGTCATTGTCATCGTACTCGATGGTAAACTGGCTTTTTGCATCCGGCCTGAGATAAGGCATAGGGGAGGGATTCTCCCTGCGGATGGCGGCAAGTTCCATCAAAGTGATGTGGGAGAGCATAATGGGGAGCGGCATATATTCCGCCGTCTCGCGGCAGGCATAGCCAAACATAATTCCCTGGTCTCCGGCGCCCTGGTCCTTTTTGTCCTTTTTGTTGACCCCCATTGCGATGTCGCCGGACTGCTCGTGAAGGGCGGACAAAACGGCGCAGGATTCGCTGTCGAAGCGGTATTCGCTTGAAGTATAGCCAATTCTGTTGATTACACGGCGAGCTATGCTCTGAATGTCAACGTAGGCATCGGAAGTGGCTTCTCCGCCTACTACTGCAAGTCCCGTGCTCACGAAAGTTTCGCAAGCTACGTGTGAAGCTGCGTCCTGACGAAGGAAATCGTCGAGAATCGCGTCTGAAATCTGGTCGGCAACCTTATCAGGATGCCCCTCTGATACTGATTCTGAAGTAAAAAAGTAAGACATTTTTTTTAGCATTTTTTTCGTGGAGGTTGCAAGCAATCAAATCTGTCCTCCCCAGAAATTTGCCGCAAAGGTAAAGACTATTTTTTCAAAAAAACAAAAATTAGGTTATATTTGTAGGATATGAAAAACAGCATAAAAAATATGAGAAAAATAGTCGCCTGTTTGGCTATGATGATTATGGTCGCTGCTTGTGTAAAGAGCGATCCCGCTTTTGTGAATTTTGATTCGGGAGTTCAGAATCCGTTTACATTTACAGCTGCAGGTGGCTCGCAAAGCATTGGTATCCAATCAAATGCAGCTTGGACTGTCTCGGTTGACGGAAGTTGGCTGA
>JABUTQ010000151.1 GCA_021443605.1 Bacteroidales bacterium
TGTACCCTGCCGTCAAAAGCGGCTAATTCCATCATTTCTATCTCTTCGGCCGTAATTGACTCCCTATAACTCATCTTAATGCAAAGTTGGATAAATAAGTGAATAAGAATAAGGCAGCTTCTGCTCTATCCTCAAAAGCGTCTGTTCATCGATGTTCGAGAACGAAAAAGGAACGGCCTTTGTCGTAATTATCTCACTGCCGGTAATTCTGCCATATTTAAAATCGTATGTAAGGCCACCATCCGGTGCAAGGAACTCGGGCGACAGATCTGCACTGGGGACGCTGATATATGCCGACGCTTCCGTAGCCCCTATATTCAGGGCAAGATTGTGATCGTCTCTCAACGTTTGATAACACTCAATTGCAGTGTACAGTGCAGGATCTATGAACTCGAAGTCCTCGGCTATCAAGTCCAAATAAGGATACTGCCCCCTGACTCTTTTATGTCGCATCTCGGAGATGACGTCGTTAAGTGTCTCTATCACAAATGGATAATGTGTGCACCCGAGAATCACGGCCTTCAACGGAACCTTCGAGCCACTTTGACGATGTTTCTCTATTAGCGAAACAAGATTGAAACGGGCATAATTCGCTGCGCTGTTGAGCTGAATGTCGGTATAGTCACCATATCCGTCCTGTTTGTAAAGGATATCATTGTCCTTGAATTCAAAATTGTACAAGTTCAGGATATCGATATCAAGAGAATCCTCCCCTTTTCCAATCCTCGGCCCGCGATAGGAGTCACGCACGGCAAAAAGAGACCGGTTCACAAAATCGGGGTCGGTATCAACAGCCTCTGCAAGGCCGTAACCGCTTTGATTGACAACGGTCACGTCCATTCCCCTCTCTTTTGCAACTTTCTCAATCTCTTTCTGATATGCACCCGAAGCGATTGTCCCGGGAGTGGCCAGCACTCCAATTGCAACCGGGCTTTTCACTTGCTTTGCCTTCAGAGCATCAAAAGTGGCCCGCACTCCCGCAGGAATTACACCTATGACCTTTACGCCGGTATTGCTCTTTTCCAGCATCCTGCTGATATGGCCATATCCGTATGCAGTAGCTGTGTTACAGGCAATTACGATTATCTTGACCCTCGGCTTGCGTCCGGAAGGGGATATCTCTCCTGCATTGATATAGTATCTGTCACCCGTCAGAAACAAGGCATCCTTCACGGCCAGTTCTTCAAGATATTCCCGTCTTCCCTCTTCCTCATACCTGCCATACGGCATATTTGCCATATCGGCAAAATAGATGAAACTCTCCCCGGCAAAATCGTAAATCTCATCCCCTTCGCGCCTCCCGGTGATATTGTCGTAATGGTCAAGGGTAATGAGTTTTTCGAGAACAGTGAGCCCACCGGTCCCCGAATCAAACACTCCTATGGGAAGGTCTGAAAGATCTTGTCCGTATTGTGAAAAGAAGCCATAATAATTTGACGATGAATCGTTCAGCGCTTTCTGTATGATAGGCAGTTCTTCAGTCCCTACCTGTATGCCATTCTTACAAGAAACTGATATACATACAGTTATAAAGAAATAAAATAATATCTTCTTTAAATTCATCCGACTTTATGGTTGATTTTGAAAATGCAAATTTAAGAAGCCGTTTTGAATTAATTGCAAATCGGCCATAATATTGAGTTATTTTTTTTATTTTTGTATTGCTAACAAACCGCTTATGAAAAATTTGTCCAAACTTTTGACATTGCTCTGTCTTGTTCCATCACTCTCTTTTGCACAAAACAATGTTCAGGATTATATCGACAACAAACTGAAAACGGATTCCCTTTTCATTGGATCCGCCGTCGGCATCCTTGCAGTGGATGCAAACGGAAAGGAAGTCGCTTCGTGGAATCCCGATATGGCACTTCTCACTGCCTCGACGATGAAAACAATCACTACAGGTGTGGCGATGCAGGTGCTCGGCCCCGATTACCGCTTTGAGACTTCGATAGGATATGACGGAAAGGTGACTGACGGAGTGCTCCGTGGCAATGTCTATATCATCGGCGGGGCAGACCCAACTCTCGGATCGCGGGACACCATAGCCTACCCGATTGACTCGATTTTCGGAGTCTGGGCAAAAGCGCTGAATGAAGAGGGCATCTACAAGGTGACGGGAAAGATTATTGGCGACGACCGTTTCTTTGAGAACGAGATGATTCCCGACACTTGGGTGTGGGGCGATTTGGGAGCCGATTACGGCAGCGGAACAAGCGGCTTGTCGTTCGGAGAAAATCTTGTGAGATTTACCATTGCGCCCGGCGCGAAAGTGGGAGATCCTGCAATCATAACTCCCGTGGGGGAACACGCTCCCGAGATGAAATATCTGACAGAAGTCACTACAGGAGGAAAGGGGACCGGTGACAAGACCTGGTATTATACTTCAGACCTCGCCCCCATCGCCAAGATAACCGGCAGCTATGCCATCGACAGAAAGGCCGACACACTTGTGTTCTCAAACAAATATTCCGCTTCCACTGTGGCGGCTGCATTCAGCAATTATTTGATAAATAATAACATAGCAAACAACGGATCTATTTCGGTAGAGGGGCTTGTCGATGGAGGATGGCCTGTGGCGGATGTGAACGACATTACCCTTGTCACCACCACTTACTCCCCTGAGCTGATTAAAATCATAGAGGTAACGAACCGCATCAGCAACAATTTTTTTGCGGAGACAATGCTGAAGATGATTGGCAAAACCCTCAAGGACGAGGGGAGCTACAAAGCCTCATTTGAAGGGGTGAAAGAGTTTCTCAAGGGAAAAGGATGCAGCACCACGGGGCTGAAGCAAGACGATGGCAGCGGCCTGTCAAGAGAAAATTACGTCAGCACAAGGTTCTTCTGCAACTTCTATGAAATGATGCAGAAATACGAACATTTTCCGAATTATCTCAATTCTTTCCCCGTCCCGGGACACCCCGGCACTCTGAAGAGCGTACTTAGGAATTGCGACACCGCTCTAAAAGAGAAAATCCATGCCAAGAGTGGATCCCTTTCAAACGTGCGATGCTATGCAGGCTATGTCGAGGGGAAGAGCGGGCTTATCCGTTTTGCCATCCTCGTGAACAATTTCAACGGCCCCACTTCCGGTGTGCAGCCTAAGATTGAAGGTTTCATGAAAGAGCTTGCAACCTACGGGAAAACTCATTAAGAATGTTCTAAAAATTTGATAATAAACAATTTAAAACTCATCAGCAAATGTTGACACTATCTAAGAAGGCACAGGCAATGCCTGCCTCACCAATCAGAAAACTTATTCCTTTTTCAGATGCAGCCAAAAAGCGCGGCATCAAAGTATATCATCTCAACATCGGCCAGCCTGACATCAAATCTCCGGTGGAAGCCCTCAATGCAGTGAAAGAGAACGATCTCGAACTCATCGCATATCCCCATTCAGCCGGTGACATCGAGCTCAGGAAAGGGCTTGCAAAATACTATCAAGGCATCGGAATCGATGTGGATGAAACTTGCATCAACATCACCAACGGCGGCAGCGAAGCCCTCCAGATTGCAATCGGAGCCACTTGCGACCCTGACGACGAGATAATCGTATTTGAGCCTTTCTACACAAACTACAACACTTTCGCCCTCCAGAACGACGTTAAGTTCCAGCCAATTACCACCAGCATCGAGAATGGTTTTGCCCTCCCTCCTATGAGCGAGATTGAAAAGCATATCACTCCCAAAACAAAGGGTATCATCATCAACAACCCCGGCAACCCTACAGGTACACTTTACCGCAAAGAGGACATTGCTGAGATTGGCAAGATTGCAAAGAAGCATCAGCTCTACATCTATACCGATGAGGTATATCGCGAGTTCTGCTATACTGAGGAGCCTCACTACTCTTGCATGGAGCTCGAAGGCCTTGAGGATAATGTAATCCTTATCGACTCTGTTTCAAAGAGATACAGCCTCTGCGGTGTGCGTATCGGCTTTATCGTTTCAAAGAACAAAGAGGTGATGAAGGCAGTGCTCCGCTATGCACAAGCCCGTCTCTGCTCTCCCAAATACGGCCAGATTGCAGCCCTTGGCGCTCTTGATGCTCCGCAGAGCTATTTCGATGAGGTGAAGGCTGAATACATTCACCGCCGCGATGTCCTTGTGGAGGCTCTCTCAAAGATGGAAGGCGTTGTATGCCCTACCCCTATGGGAGCTTTCTATGCAGCTGTAGAGCTTCCCATCGATGACAGCGACAAGTTTGCACAGTGGCTTCTCGAGGAGTTCCAGTATGAAGGTCAGACCGTGATGGTTGCCCCGATGGCTGGTTTCTATGCGACTAAAGGCCTGGGCACCAAGCAAGTGCGTATTGCATACGTGCTCAAGGAAGAGGACTTGAAGGCCGCTATGAAGTGCCTTGAAGTGGCTCTCAAGCAGTATCCTGGCAGAACGATTTAAGGGAGATCCTTCTTAAAGCAAGGAGATCCTTCGGGTTAAAGCCCTCAGGATGACGATTTTGTGTCATTCTGAGGGCTTTAACGTTTTGTCGTGCTGAGCGAATTAACTTCTACGGCTAAGATGTCAAGAAGAAGATTATCTCCAAATTTTGTCTCAAATCTTTTGCATTCTGAATCTGTAGGAGTAACTTGCAGGCCAAAAGAAAAAATCATCATCATGGAACAGAACAGACTTCACTTTGAGACACTCCAGCTGCACGCGGGGCAGGAACAGGCAGCCCCCGTGACCGATGCCCGTGCAGTGCCTATATATCAGACTACCAGCTATGTATTCCGCAACTGCCAGCACGCGTACGACCGCGCTGAACTGCGCGACCCGGGCAATATCTACGGACGAATGACAAATCCCACACAGGAAATCTTTGAAAAAAGGATGGCTGCCCTTGAAGGGGGAGTCGCAGCCCTTGCCCTGGCCAGCGGCGCGGCAGCCGTGTCATATTCCCTCCAGAACATCACTAATCCCGGTGACCACATTGTGGCAGCCAACAACCTTTACGGAGGATCTTTCAATTTTATTGTAAATGCCCTGGCATCAAGCGGGGTGTCAAATACGATTCTCGATTTTCATGACCTGCAGGCGGTCAAGGATGCAATCAGGCCGGAGACGAAATGCCTCTATGCTGAGACTTTCGGAAATCCAAATAGCGATGTGCTTGACATAGACGCAGTTGCATCAATCGCTCACGAAGCGGGAATCCCTTTGATTATAGACAACACTTTCGGCACTCCATATCTTATCCGCCCCATCGAGCACGGCGCAGACATAGTTGTGCACAGCGCCACGAAGTTCATCTGCGGCCACGGCACAGCCCTCGGCGGAGTGATTGTGGATAGTGGAAAGTTTGACTGGAAGGCATATCCGGATAAATTCCCGACTCTTGCAAAGCCGGATCCAAACTACCACGGAGCCGTATTTGCAGAATTCGCCGGAGCTGCAGCATTTGTCACCCGCGTTCGCGGCGTGCTGCTTCGCGATACCGGAGCCGCCATCTCTCCTTTCAATTCATTTTTGATGCTTCAGGGGCTTGAAACGCTGTCTCTCAGGGTAGAACGCCACGTGCAGAATGCACTGAAAGTAGTGGAATATCTTGCAAATCACCCGAAGGTTACGAAAGTGAACCATCCCGCTCTCGCATCACATCAAGACCACAATCTGTATCAGAAACTCTTCCCGAACGGTGCAGGGAGCATCTTTACATTTGAAATCAAGGGAGGGAAAGACGAGGCTTGGAGATTCATCGATTCTCTTAAAATCTTCTCCTTGCTTTTGAATGTTGCCGACCAGAAGAGCCTGGTGGTGCACCCTGCAACCACGACACACAGCCAGTTGTCGCCCGAAGACTTG